>NZ_JBYCLG010000187.1:0-4381 GCF_057473785.1 Mycobacterium sp. TH-M103 | reverse complement strand
ATCCGATCCCACCGTGTCGCGGTTGATCGCCACGTTGGCCGCCGATGCCGATGCCGCGTTGGCTGCGATCAACACCGCACGAGCTACCGCCCGGGCTGCCGCATGGTCTGCTGCGGCCCCGAGGCCAAAAAACGCCAATCCGAACCCGCTCAGGCCACCACACCATCACCGTGAAATTTCGAGGCTAATGGCGGTGGGCATCCGAATCCGGAAACGCACGCCGCTGGTACCAGTACTTCTCCGGTTCGCGTATTGGCCTGCAGATGTCAGTCGCCCTCCCCGAGGCCCAATGCCGCCCGGTCGAACACCACCCAGTCGTCCGCTTCATTTACGATTTGAATACCGCTGATCTGAGTGGCAGCTTTGACCATTTCTTTGAGTGCTTCCCATTGCATCCCTCCATATCTGATCGCGGGCCGCGATCGGGTGGTATACCCACGTAACACACTCGGCAGGTGGTCAATGGCGAACGTCTTCATGATTGGTTGGCCGTCTTCACTCTGCGCTTTCGCTAACTCCATAAATATCTCGCGACGTCGGAGCTTGGACGCGATCGACGGGAGTAAATCCTCTTGCGGTGTGCGGACGGCACGGGTAATGAGATCCTCGAGCGGGTCTCCGGTATTTCCTGACAGCTCGGTCGAGCTGTTGGTAGTCATCATTTTTGGTCGCTGGCCGCGGAGGGTTTCGATGATCTGTTGCTTGTTCATTGCAATCCATTTTGAGGCGCGATTGGACAAGATCACCCAGTCGAGATCTGGCATTTCCAACGCGGCTGCAAGGGCATCTTCGAACGCGCCACCTGCGAACTTTTCTGGCAAATCCGGGTGATCTTTCGATGTGTACAGCATCATGGCATGCTTGCCGTCTAGGAGCCGGAGCAGGGGAGTTGCGTTGAGCTCCTTTCCTTCGTGCAGAACAGTCGTTCGCGGGAAAAATAGTTCGACACCCCTAAGCGCCGAGAAAAGCTGCTGAGTTGCTTCCGGCGACTTCTGCTCGGCGGCAATATCGATCAATGCTTCCACACTAAAGGCATCCGGTGGGGTCAAGGCCGAGACCTCTCGTAAGGCGTGAATTTGTTATTGAGTCTATCGTATATGCCTGTTAGATGGTAAGTCTTCCCGGAAGGGTTGAACGGATCGTATGTGCACACCGCAAGGTCGATGTCTCCCATGCCTTCGTGTATCAGCGCACTGATCAATGTCGACTTCGCGACTGTCAGCGGTGAACCCAAAATGTTCAAGCCGTCGGGAGGATGAATAGTATAGTTCGGTATTGATTCTCCGGCGTAAAATGTCTTGGAATAAACTCCGGATGTGTCGCCACCGGTCTCGATCAAGTTTCCAAGCGAATCAGTGATCGTCGAGCCGTGTTCTGCAAATGTCGTAATACTCGATCCTTTGGGGACAACAAATAAACCGTTATCTGGATCGTAGCTACCATGACCGCTAATTGTCTGCCGACCGGGCATCTCGCCGTGCCCAGGCGTTTGATTCGCCGAATCCGCTAATTGATCACCCTCGTGATTAGGTGACGGACTATCGTCTGTCGGCGTCGGGTTGGCTTCCCCGGGTGCCGGGTCCGATGGTGGCCCCTCGCCGTCAACTGGGTGAACGGGGCCGTCGTAGGGGCCAGGCACCTCGGGCGGGCGAAGGCCCGGTTCCTGGCCGCGGGGCAGCTCGCCCAGGTCGGGAGGTACTTCGGCGGGCGCTTCGCCTATGGGCACCGAAGGCGGCGTCGGCGGGTGGGGCTCCGGCGGCGATGGCAGATCTGCGCCGGGAGGGGCGCCCGACTCGCCGACGGGCGCAGCCGGCAGGCGCGCGGGGGCCGGCTCGGGCGGCTGGTGGGGGAGAGGTGTCCGGTCTGCCGGCTCGGGCGCCACCGGCCTGACCCCGGGCGCTGGCGGCGTGGCCGGTCTGGGCGGCTCACCCGCGGCCGGTTTCTCGGCGACGGGCGGTCTGGATTCGGTCGGGCTGTGAGGCAGGGGACCGTCGGCGGGCCCGGGTGCCGGCTTGGCCGGGGGTGCGGGCCGGCCCGCTTCCGGCGGCTTGGGGCCGGTCGCCGGTGGCTCTGCCGGGCCCTTGACCGGCGGCGCCTCGGGGACCTCCGGCAGGGGCGGCTTGCGCAAGCCCTTGAGCGCGTCGGCGGCGTCGCGCCCCACCTTGCCCAGCTTCGAGAGCGGCCCGCCCGGCACCGCCAACGTCGCCCCGTCGAAGGCGGTCTTCCCGAGCGCTTCGGCCGGGTTTGTGCTCCACTCGTCCCAGTGGGTGACGTCCTTGCCCAGCGCCTTCCAGGACTCGGCTACTCCGGGCCCGCCGTCGGGGCCCAAGCCGACCAGCGGTGCTTCCCCGGAAACCATGCCGGCCAGGTCTCTGAAGTAACCCACCGGGTCGGTTTGGAGCCGGTTCGGGCTGAATTCCCAGAGCCCCTTGGCGAATCCATATCCCTCTTGGCCGACGCCCTTGAAAAACTGGCCCGCCTGATTGACGGCCCTGCCGACCGGGGTGCCGTGCAGAAAGTGGTCCCACTCCTTGCCCGCCCAGCGGCCCATATCCGCTGCGGCCGTGGCGGCCGCGGAGACGGTGGCGTTGATCTGGCCGGCAAGTGCCCGGGCCTCGCGGGCGAAGTTGTCGACCACCGTGCGGATGTCCTCGGCGATTCTCTTGATCTCGTCCTCGTCCTCGTCGGTGAGGAACTCCCAGACCTCTTTGATCCCGGTCAGGGGGTCACAGATGCGCGACAACAGATCCAGGATCGCCGCGTGCACCGCTTCGACCTCGGCTGCGTAGCCGGTGAGCTGGGCGGCGATCGTTTGGCATTGCCGCGCGATGTCGGTGGTGGCATTGGCGGCATCGGACAACGCCTTGTCGATAGCGGCGCCCTCCGGGATCTGCTGGGCGGCGATGGCGGCCATCGTGCCGCCGCCCGCCGGGGTCTCGGCCGCCATGAAGTTGGCGCCCGCGGTGGTCCACGCCGCCGCGGCGGCCCGCAATTTCGCCGAATCGCCACTGGGCCAGATCATTCCGACATACGGCGCCACCCAGCCCCAACCGGCGGGGGCGCCGCTCCCGGCGCCCACCGCAGCAGGCGGTGGCGAGCCCACGATCAACGGCCCGGTCACCTGCGGCATCGGCAGGGCCGCGGCCCGGCCGCTGACATCCGACATCGCCTCGGCCAGCGCGTAGTTGTGTGCCGACACCCGCACGCCGTCGCCGATGCTGCACAGCCCGTTGCGGGCGCCGGCCATCGCGTCGATCAATTTCGCGGCGGCTTGGTCGTAGCTGTGACCGAACGCCGCGCCCACCGGATCGTCACCGGCCATGCCGGCACCGCCGGCCAGTGCCGCGGTCAAAACCGAGATCACCGACCCCAACGAAACGCCGGTGTCCACCACCGTGGCGCCGGCACGGTCTAGCGCCGTCGCGTCACACGCCAGCGGTGCCATCGGTTCACGACCACATGCCGAGATTCGTCGACATCGCCCCGGTGTAGTTGCCGTGCGCGGTCGTGGCCGCCTTCTCGAGTTGCGCGAGCGCCTCCCGCATCATCGCCTCGCCGCGCTCCCAGTGCTGGTGTGCCTCGGCGTGGGCGGCGGCCGCGGCGCCAGACCAAGTCGCGTGCAGACGCGTCACGCGAGAATCGAGCTCAGTGATCATGTCCTCGGCATAGCGCTGAAATGCCGCTATCCGTTGCACGACCTCGGCCAGCGCCGCCGGGTCCACCGCGAACGCCTCAACCACCGCGCACCGCCCGCTCCGCCTGGGCGGACCCGGCCTCGTTGCTCTGGTAACCCGACGCCGCCTCGTCGAGCAACCACGCCAGGATCGACAAACCTGCCTGCACCTCGCCGGCCCCGCGATGCCACAGCTCCCACGCCGAGCCGTATGCGCTGCCCGACGCGCCGCGCCAGCCGTCCAACATCTGACCCACCTGGTCGTCGAGATCGGCCAGCTGAGCAGAAAGGTGCTCGGCGGTACCGCCCAGCGAGGCGGCGGCCCCCCGCATCGCCAGCGGATCGACGCGGACTGTGTCGTCGGCCATAGCGGCAACCTAGCCAGTGCCCGCCGGTCCCACAATTCACGCGGCTCGTCGGGTGCCCCGCCGCCGGTGACACACTGGCGGTCATGACCCAGTCCCCGAGCCGCCGGCAGGTGCGATTGTTGACCCGCAACGGGTGCGCGATGTGCGTGCACGTCGGCGAGCGGCTGGCCGAACTGGCCGCTGAGCTGGGCTTCGACCTGGCGACGACCGACGTCGACGCGGCCGCGGCGGCGGGTGATCCCGCCCTGCGGGCCGAGTTCGGCGACCGGCTGCCGGTGATCCTGCTCGACGGCCGCGAGCACAGCTACTGGGAGATCGACGAGCCCCGGCTGCGCGCCGA
>NZ_JBYCLG010000186.1:0-34234 GCF_057473785.1 Mycobacterium sp. TH-M103 | reverse complement strand
TGACCAACCCGGACGGCACGCTGGCCGGAGTGCTGACCCGCACCGGCGCGATCCGCGCCGGGCTCTACACCCCGGCCACCGACGCGCGCGGGCGGCTGCGCATCGGCGCCGCCGTCGGCATCAACGGCGACGTCGGGGCCAGGGCCCGCTCGCTGGCCGAAGCGGGGGTCGACGTGCTGGTCATCGACACCGCGCACGGGCACCAGGTCAAGACGCTGGAGGCGATCGCGGCGGTCGCCGGGCTGGGTCTGGACCTGCCGCTGGTGGCGGGCAACGTGGTGTCGGCGGAGGGCACCCGGGACCTGCTCGGGGCCGGAGCCGACATCGTCAAGGTCGGTGTCGGGCCCGGCGCCATGTGCACCACGCGGATGATGACCGGGGTCGGCCGCCCGCAGTTCTCCGCGGTGGTCGAATGCGCCGCCGCCGCCAGGGCCCTCGGTGGGCATGTGTGGGCGGACGGCGGGATCCGCCACCCGCGCGACGTGGCGCTGGCGCTGGCCGCCGGCGCGTCCAACGTCATGATCGGCTCGTGGTTCGCCGGCACCTACGAGTCCCCCGGCGACCTGATGCGCGACCGCGACAACCAGCCTTACAAGGAGAGCTACGGGATGGCGTCCAAGCGGGCCGTCGTCGCCCGCAGCGGCGCCGACACGGCGTTCGAACGGGCCCGCAAGGCGTTGTTCGAGGAAGGCATCTCGACCTCGCGGATGGGCCTGGATCCCGCCCGCGGCGGCGTCGAGGACCTGATCGACCACATCACCTCGGGCGTGCGCAGCACCTGCACCTATGTCGGCGCCGCCAACCTGGCGGAGCTGCACGAGCGGGCCATCGTCGGTGTGCAGTCGGCCGCGGGGTTCGCCGAGGGCCATCCGCTGCCCCTGGGCTGGTGACACCACCCTGAACGCGTGGCAACCGGATGTTCCGGCTGGGACGCGAACTTCGCTACCATGGCATCTCCGGTGAAATTCCAGCCCGCAGCAAACCGCTGCGCGGCGTCGAGCGAAGGGGTTGACGTGCCGCAGGCACGCCTCGGGGCCGCTTTCCTGCGGGTGCAGCGGCCACCCGCGACGTTCCCGGGAACACCGTGAACCTCACCGCCAGTCTGGTCAGCGTGCTGGCCATCGCCGTGCTGATCGTCGCCAACGCGGTCTTCGTGGCGGCCGAATTCTCCCTGACGGCGCTCGACCGCAGCGCAGTAGAGGCCAACGCCCGCGCCGGTGGGCCCCGCGACCGTTTCATCCAGCGCGCCCAGAACACGCTGTCGTTCCAGCTCTCGGGAGCCCAGCTGGGCATCTCCATCACCACGTTGGTGACCGGCTACCTCACCGAACCCATGGTGGGCGACCTGCCGCATCCATGGCTGGACGCGCTCGGGATGTCCGACCACGCGGGCGACGTGATCATGGCGTTTCTGGTGATGGTGGTCGTGACGTCGGTGTCGATGGTGTTCGGCGAGCTGGTGCCCAAATACCTCGGGTGGCCCGTCCGCTGGCGACCGCGCGCGCCGTCGTCGCCGTGCAGCTGCTGTTCTCCCTGCTGCTCACCCCCGCCATCCGGGTGACCAACGGGGCGGCGAACTGGATCGTGCGCAAGCTGGGCATCGAACCGGCCGAGGAGCTGCGTTCGGCCCGCTCGCCGCAAGAGCTGCTATCGCTGGTGCGCACCTCGGCGCGCAGCGGCGCCCTGGACGCGGCCACTGCCTCGCTGGTGCGGCGATCGCTGCAGTTCGGCACCCGGACCGCCGAGGAACTGATGACGCCGAGGTCGAAGATCGTGGCCCTGCAGACCGGCGACAGCGTCGCCGACCTGATCGCGGCGGCCGCCGAGTCCGGGTTCTCCCGCTTCCCGATCGTCGACGGTGACCTCGACGAAACCGTCGGCATCGTGCACGTCAAACAGGTTTTCGCGATCCCACCGGCCGACCGCGCGCACACGCCGCTGACCGAGTTGGCCCAACCCGTCCCGGTGGTGCCGTCGACGCTGGACGGGGACGCGGTGATGGCGCAGATCCGCACCAGCGAGCTGCAGACCGCCATGGTCGTCGACGAATACGGCGGCACCGCCGGCATGGTCACCCTCGAGGATCTTATCGAGGAGATCGTCGGCGACGTCCGCGACGAGCACGACGACGCGACCCCGGACGTGATGGCGGCCGGCCGCGGCTGGCGGGTGGCGGGTCTGCTGCGCATCGACGAGGTTGCCACCGCCACCGGTTACCGCGGGCCCGAGGGGCCCTACGAGACGATCGGCGGGCTGGTGCTGCGCGAACTCGGCCACATCCCGACGGCCGGCGAGACCGTGGAGCTGACGTCGCTGGATTCCGACGGGCTGCGCGACGCGCCGGGACGCTGGCAGGCGACGGTGGTCCGGATGGACGGGCACCGCATCGACCAGCTCGAGCTGACCGAGCTGGGCGGCCCGCAGGAGCGGGGCCGCCGGTGAGCGACACCATGAGCCTGCTGCTGGCCGTGCTGCTGATCGCGGTGAACGCCTTTTTCGTCGGGGCGGAGTTCTCGCTGATCTCGGTGCGCCGGGATCGCCTCGAAGCGCTGGCCGAGCAGGGCAGGACCAGGGCGGTCACCGTGATCCGCGCCGGGGAGCAGCTATCGTCCATGCTGGCCGGCGCCCAACTGGGGGTGACGGCCGCCTCCCTGCTGCTCGGCCGGATCGGCGAGTCCGCGGTGTTCGACCTGCTGCAGTCGGGGTTCGGGCTGACCGATCTGCCCCCGACGTTGCTGCACACCGTGTCGTTCGCCGTCGCGCTGGCCATCGTGGTGACGCTGCACGTGCTGCTGGGCGAGATGGTGCCCAAGAACATCGCGCTGGCCGGTCCCGAACGCACGGCCATGCTGCTGGTGCCGCCGTACCTGGCCTACGTGCGCGTCGCCCGGCCGTTCATCGCGTTCTACAACCGCTGCGCCAACGCGGTCGTGCGGATGATCGGCGTCGAACCCAAGGACGAACTCGAGATCGCGGTCAACACCGCCGAGCTCAACGAGATGATCGCCGAATCCGTCTCGGAAGGTTTGCTGGATCGGGAGGAACACAGCCGGTTGACCCGGGCGCTGCAGGTCCGCAACCGGGTGGTCGGGGACGTGGTCGTTCCGCTGGCCGCGACCCGGGCGGTGCCGGTGGCCGGGCCTGACTCGGGGCCGACGGTCGGCAGTGTCGAGCAGGCGCTGGCCGAGACCGGGTTCTCCCGGTATCCGGTGGCGGGCCCGGACGGCCATTTCATCGGCTACCTGCACATCAAGGACGTGCTCACCCTCGGCGGCGACCCCGGGACCGCGATCGACCTGGCGCTGGTGCGGCCGCTGCCGCGGGTGCCCACGTCATTGCCGTTGGCCGACGCCCTGTCCCGGATGCGCCGCAACAACAGCCACCTGGCCCTGGTGACCGACGACGTCGGCGTGGTGGTCGGGATGGTGGCCATGGAAGATCTGGTCGAAGACCTGGTCGGCGCCATGAACGAGGCCTAGCGGGAGGCGTCGGCGGGGCCCGCACGGGCCGGGTGGGAGTGACCGGCGGGCAGGGCGGCCCCGACCCGTATGATCGCTACGGCTGCCAGTAGAGATACGTGCTGGAGGTCAGAGCTATTCGCGCCGCGGTGCGAGCGTTGCCGACGAGTGGTCCTCAGTGCCCGCCGCGGTGTCGTCGGTGGAGCGGTCAGCGGGGCCTGACCTGCTACTGCGGGTCGGCCGGGGAACGATCGTCAGGCTGCATGTCGGTAGGCTGACGCCATTGCCAGCTGAGGGCCGGAGGTGCGAGCAGGCCCGTTACGGAGGAGAGAAATGACTGATCGCGTGTCGGTGGGGAACTTGCGAATCGCCCGAGTGCTCTACGACTTCGTGAACAACGAGGCCCTGCCTGGCACCGACATCAACCCGGACAGCTTCTGGGTGGGCGTGGACAGGGTCGTCACTGACCTCAGCCCGCGGAACCAGGAGCTGCTCAACCGCCGCGACGAGCTGCAGGCCCAGATCGACAAGTGGCACCGGCAACGGGTGATCCAGCCCCTCGACCCGGAGGCCTACCGCGAGTTCCTCACCGAGATCGGCTACCTGCAGCCCGAACCCGACGACTTCACCATCACCACCGCCAACGTCGACCCCGAGATCACCACGACGGCGGGACCGCAGCTCGTGGTCCCGGTGACCAATGCCCGGTTCGCGCTGAACGCGGCCAACGCCCGCTGGGGTTCCCTCTACGACGCCCTCTACGGCACCGACGTCATCCCGGAGAGCGACGGCGCCGAGCAGGGCACCAGCTACAACAAGGTCCGCGGCGACAAGGTGATCGCCTACGCCCGCAAATTCCTCGACGAGGCGGCGCCCCTGGAGTCGGGCTCGTGGACCGAGGTTACCGGCCTGAGCATCGTCGACGGCCGCCTGCAGCTCGACACCGGCTCGGGGTCCACCGGATTGGCCGGCCCGGAGAAGTTCGTCGGATACAGCGGCGAGCTCGGCTCCCCCAACTGGTCGGTGCTACTGGTCAACAACGGCCTGCACATCGAGATCCAGATCGACCCGGAGTCGCCGATCGGCAAGACCGACGCCGCCGGCATCAAGGACGTGGTCCTGGAGTCCGCGGTCACCACGATCATCGACTTCGAGGACGCCGTGTCCGCCGTCGACGCCGACGACAAGGTCGGCGCCTACCGCAACTGGCTGGGCCTGAACAAGGGCGACCTGGCCGCCGAGGTCAGCAAGGGCGACAAGACCTTCACCCGCGTCCTCAACCCGGATCGCACCTACACCACCCCCGACGGCGGTGAGCTGACGTTGCCGGGCCGCAGCCTGATGTTCGTGCGCAACGTCGGTCACCTGATGACCAACGACGCGATCGTCGACGCGGACGGCAACGAGATATACGAGGGCATCCAGGACGCGCTGTTCACCGGGGTGTGCGCCATCCACGGGCTCAAGACCGGGGACGGCAACGGCCCGCTGGCCAACAGCCGCACCGGCTCGGTCTACATCGTCAAGCCCAAGATGCACGGCCCCGACGAGGTCGCGTTCACCGCCGAGCTGTTCAGCCGGGTCGAGGACGTGCTGGGGCTGCCGCAGAAGACCATCAAGGTCGGCGTGATGGACGAGGAGCGGCGCACGACCCTCAACCTGAAGGCCTGCATCAAGGCGGTCGCCGACCGGGTCGTGTTCATCAACACCGGATTCCTGGACCGCACCGGCGACGAGATCCACACGTCGATGGAGGCGGGCCCCATGGTGCGCAAGGGCGCCATGAAGACCCAGCCGTGGATCCTGGCCTACGAAGACAACAACGTCGACGTCGGTCTGGCGGCGGGTTTCGAGGGCCACGCCCAGATCGGCAAGGGCATGTGGACGATGACGGAGCTGATGGCCGACATGGTCGAGCAGAAGATCGCCCAGCCCCGCGCCGGTGCCAGCACCGCCTGGGTGCCCTCTCCGACTGCGGCGACGCTGCACGCGATGCACTACCACAAGGTCGACGTGGCCGCGGTGCAGGAGGAACTGGCGGGCAAGAAGCGCGCCACCGTCGAGCAGCTACTGACCATCCCCCTGTCCAAGGAACTCGCCTGGGCTCCCGAGGAGATCCGCGAGGAGGTCGACAACAACTGCCAGGGCATCCTCGGCTACGTGGTGCGCTGGATCGACCAGGGCGTGGGGTCCTCGAAGGTGCCCGACATCCACAACGTGGACCTCATGGAGGATCGCGCCACCCTGCGGATCTCGAGCCAGTTGCTGGCCAACTGGCTGCGCCACGGCATCATCACCAGCGAGGACGTCCGGGCCGGCCTGGAGCGCATGGCCCCGATGGTCGATCAGCAGAACGAGGGCGACCCGGCGTACCGGCCGATGGCCCCCAACTTCGACGACAGCATCGCGTTCCTGGCCGCCCAGGACCTGATCCTGCTGGGGGCGCAGCAGCCCAACGGCTACACCGAGCCGATCCTGCATCGGCGCCGGCGCGAGTTCAAAGCCCGCGCGGCGCAGTAAAATCGCCGGTGCCCCAGACCGGGCAGCAGATGCGATGAACTATCAGTTCACGTGACCAGTCGACGGAAAGGCGGCGGACGGCGGTATGGGTAGGCACAGCAGGCCCGACCCCGACGAGCCCGTCGACCAGCCGTCCGACGAAGACCGCTCGGGCGACGGGTTCGAGACGGGACCCTGGACGACCGACCCGTGGGGCGGCATCGGCTACCCCGCGCCGGAGGCCTCGCCGCCCGAGCCCGGCGAGGACGCGGCAGGCGGGGACGACGCCGGCGAGGAGGAACCTCCCGACGCCGAGGCGCGCTACCCCGCCGACGGCGCGTTCGGTGCGGGCACGCCCGACGAGTATCCGGAATTCGCCCCGCGCCCGGCGGACCGGGAGAGCGCGGCGGCCCCGTCGCTGTTCCGGGGCGGGCACCGGGGTCTCGGCGACTGGCGCGGCGGCCACCGCAGCGTCGGCGGGCGCCGAGGCGTCAGCGTCGGCGTGATCGTGGCGCTGGTGGCCGTCATCCTGGTGGTCGGCACGGTGATCCTGTGGAGCTTTTTCGGCGACGCGTTGTCCAACCGCTCGCACCGCGCCGCGGTGCGCTGCGTGGGGGGCAGAGAGGACGTCGCGGTCATCGTCGACCCGTCGATCGCCGATCCGGTGCAGCAGCTCGCGGAAAGCTACAACTCGTCGGCGGGCCCGGTCGGCGATCACTGCATGGTGGTGAAGATCAAGGCGGCCAACGCCGACGCCGTCCTCGGCGGCTTCATCGGCCAGTGGCCGGCCGACTTGGGCGAGCGGCCGGCGCTGTGGCTGCCGGGCAGCTCGGTGTCCGTCGCGCGGCTCGCCGCGGCCACGGGTCCCAAGATGATCAGCGACAGCCGGTCGCTGGTGACGTCGCCGGTGGTGGTTGCCGTCCGACCCGAACTCGAGCGCGCCCTGAGCGACCAGACCTGGGCCGCACTGCCCGGCCTGCAGGCAAACCCGAACGCCCTGGACGTATTGAACCTGCCGGGCTGGGGCTCGCTGCGGCTGGCGTTGCCGACGGGCGGCAACGGGGACGCCTCGTTTCTGGCCGGCGAGGCGGTCGCGGTCGCCTCGGCGCCCGCCGGCGCCCCGGCCACCCAGGGGATCGGCGCGGTCCACACGCTGCTTGGCTCCCAGCCCAAACTGGCGGACGACTCGTTGGTCGAGGCGATGAACGCGCTGGTCGACGCGGATGACGCCGCGTCCGCGCCGGTGCACGCGGTGATCACCACCGAGCAGCAGGTGTTCCAGCGCGGCCAGTCGCTGTCGGATGCCAAGGGCAAGTTGGGTGCTTGGCTGCCGCCCGGACCGCCGCCGGTGGCCGACTATCCCACCGTGCTTCTCAGCGGCGAGTGGCTGACGCAGGAGCAGGTGTCGGCGGGTAGCGAGTTCGCCCATTTCATGCGCAAGCCCGAGCAACTCGACAAGCTGGCCCGAGCCGGCTTCCGGGTCAACGGCATCAAACCGCCGAGCAGCCCGGTCACCGGCTTCCCCGCCCTCCCGCCCGCCCTGTCGGTGGGCGACGACGGCCTGCGGGCCACGCTGGCCGAGGCGATGGCCGCGCCGTCGAGCGGGCTGGCCGCGACGATCATGCTCGACCAGTCGATGCCCACCGACGAAGGCGGCAAGACCCGGCTGGCCAACGTGATCGCGGCGCTCGAGGGCAAGATCAAGGCGCTGCCGCCCTCCGACGTCCTCGGGCTGTGGACGTTCGACGGTCACGAGGGCCGGGCGGAGGTGGCGACCGGACCGCTGTCCGACCCCGTCAACGGCCAGCCGCGGACGGCGGCGCTGATTGCCGCCCTGGACAAGCAGTACTCCTCGCCGGGCGGCGCGGTCTCGTTCACGACGCTGCGCATGATCTATCAGGAGCGGCAGGCCAGTTACCGCGCCGGCCAGGCGAACTCCATCCTGGTCATCACCGCCGGGCCGCACACCGACAAGACGCTCGACGGGGCGGGCCTGCAGGACTTCATCCGCACCAGCGCCGACCCGGCCAAGCCGATCGCGGTCAACGTCATCGACTTCGGCGCCGACCCCGACCGCCCGACCTGGGAAGCCGTCGCCCGGCTCAGCGGTGGTGGCTACCAGAATCTGCCGACGTCGGCCTCCCCCGGCCTCGCCGCCGCGGTCAACACGTTCCTGAGCTGAGCCGAGCTCGCCGCCGGACTACGCGAACTCCTCCACCGGGGGACACGAGCAGACCAGGTTGCGGTCGCCGTAGGCGCCGTTGATGCGCCGCACCGGTGGCCACACCTTGGTCCGGAAGCCCTTGCCGAGCGGGTAGGCCGCCTCCTCGCGGGTGTACGGGTGGTCCCAGTCGGCGACCAGCAGACACTCGGCGGTGTGCGGTGCGCCCCGCAGCGGATTGTCGTCGACGGTCCACTCCCCCGAACCGACGCGGTCGATCTCGCCGCGGATGGCGATCATGGCTTCGCAGAACGCGTCGACTTCGGTCAGGGTCTCGCTCTCGGTAGGCTCGACCATGAGCGTGCCGGCCACCGGAAAGCTCATCGTGGGCGCGTGGAAACCGTAGTCGGCCAGGCGTTTCGCGACGTCGTCGACGGTCACGCCGGTCGCCTTGGTGATCGCGCGCAGATCGAGGATGCACTCGTGGGCGACCATGCCGTTCTCGCCGGTGTAGAGCACCGGGAAGTACTCGTCGAGACGCCGGGCGATGTAGTTGGCCGAGGCGATCGCGACCAGGGAGGCCGTGCGCAGCCCCTGCGCGCCCATCATCCTGATGTAGGCCCAGGTGATCGGCAGGATCGAGGCCGAGCCGTACGGCGCCGACGCCACCGGGTGGCCGCCGGGCAGTTCGGGGGCGAACGGGTGCCCCGGCAGGAACGGCGCGAGGTGCGACCGCGCCGCCACCGGCCCGACGCCCGGGCCGCCGCCCCCGTGCGGGATGCAAAACGTCTTGTGCAGGTTCAGGTGGCTCACGTCGCCGCCGAACCTGCCGGGCCGGGCCAGCCCGACGAGCGCGTTGAGGTTCGCGCCGTCAATGTAGACCTGGCCGCCGGCGTCGTGTACGACCGCGCAGATGTCGGCGACGTCGTGCTCGAACACCCCGTGCGTGGACGGGTAGGTGATCATCAGCGCGGCCAACCGGTCGGCGTGCTCGGCGACCTTGGCACGCAGGTCGTCGAGGTCGACGTCTCCGTTATCGCGGCAGGCCACCACGACCACCCGCATGCCGGCCAGCGCCGCCGACGCGGCGTTGGTGCCGTGCGCGCTGGACGGGATCAGGCAGACGTCGCGGTGCGGCTCGCCCCGGCTGGCGTGGTAGTCGCGGATCGCCAACAGGCCCGCGTATTCGCCCTGCGAGCCGGCGTTGGGTTGCAGCGACACCGCGTCGTACCCGGTGATCTGCACCAGCCAGCGCTCCAGATCGGCGATCAGGTGACGCAGCCCGCGCGTGTCGGATGCCGGGGCGAACGGATGCTGGCGCGCGAACTCCGGCCAGGTGATCGGCTCCATCTCGGCGGCCGCGTTGAGCTTCATCGTGCACGAGCCGAGCGGGATCATGCTGCGGTCCAGGGCGATGTCCTTGTCCGCGAGGGTGCGCAGGTAACGCATCATCGCGGTCTCGGTGCGGTACTGCGCGAACGCCGGATGGGTCAGGAACTCCGAAGTGCGGGTTGCGATGTCGACGCACACCGGTTCGGCGGGCGGCACCCCGAACGCCTCCAGCACCGCCGCCACGTGGTCGGCCGTGGTGGCTTCGTCGCACGCGACCGACACATGGTCGGCGTCGACGCGCCACACGTTGATGCCCTTGACCTTCGCCGCGGCGACGACGGCGTCGGCGCGCGCCGGCACCCGGGCCAGGACGGTGTCGAAGTACGTGTCGTGCACCACGGCGTCGCCGAGTCCGGCGCCGATCGCCTCGGCGTGACCGTGCACCCGGCGGGCGATTGCGGTCAGCCCCTCGGCGCCGTGGTAGGCGGCGTACATGGCGGCCATCACCGCGAGCAGCACCTGCGCGGTGCAGATGTTGCTCGTCGCCTTGTCGCGGCGGATGTGCTGCTCGCGCGTCTGCAGCGCCAGCCGGTACGCCGGGTTGCCGTCGTCGTCGACGGACACCCCGACCAGCCGGCCCGGCAGTTGACGCGCATGCTGGGCATGCACCGACAGGTATCCGGCATGCGGGCCCCCGAATCCCATTGGGACACCGAACCTCTGGCTGCTGCCGAACGCAACGTCGGCGCCGATCTCGCCGGGCGGGGTGATCAGCGTGCACGCCAGGAGGTCGGCGCCGATGGCGACCAGCGCCCCGCGGTCGTGCGCCTGCGCCACCAGGCCGGCCCAGTCCGTGACCCGGCCGCTGGCGCCGGGCAGCTGCGCGACCACCCCGAAGAACTCGCCGTCCGGCAGCCCCTCGCGCAGGTCGGCGGTGACGATCTCGATTCCCAGCGGTCGGGCCCGCGTGGCCAGCACCGCGGCGGTCTGGGTGAAGACGTCGACGTCGACGGCCAGCCGGTGCGACGTGCCCCGGGTGGCGCGGTGCATCAGCGTCATCGCCTCGGCGGCCGCGGTCCCCTCGTCGAGCATCGACGCGTTCGCGATCTCGAGCCCGGTCAGATCGGCCACCATCGTCTGGAAGTTCAGCAGCGCCTCCAGGCGGCCCTGACTGATCTCGGGTTGGTACGGGGTGTAGGCGGTGTACCAGGCCGGGTTCTCCATGATGTTGCGCACCAACACCGGTGGGGTGAGCGTGTCGTAGTAGCCCTGCCCGATCATCGACACGGCCACGGTGTTCGCCTCGGCCAGCGCGCGGAGCTCGGCCAGCGCCTCGGTCTCGGTGGCGGCCGGGGGCAGCGCGTCGAGACCGGGAGCGGCGCCGCCGTCGGTGAGCTTGTCGAGGATGCGGCCCGGCACGGCCTTGGCGGCCAGTTCGTCGAGCGAGTCGACGCCGATGACCGCGAGCATGGCCGCGACGGCCTGGCTGTCGGGGCCGATGTGACGGGTTGCGAAAGGCGAGTGGTCTGGCACGGGCGAACTCCTGACTGGACGGCCTGCATCGGCAGCAGAGGCAGAGGTGTGCGGCCCTCTCCCTCTGTCTCTGCCCGTTCGCCAGGCGCCTGAGAGATTCGGCGCCGCTACTGCTCAGGGCGCCTTTCCCCATCGGCGGGTGCGGACCGACACGGCCGCACCGCTTTCCAGAGGCATCGTAAACTCGCGCGGTCCGGGTGCCTGAGAGGTTGGTGGAGAGGTCTTGCTCCTTCGGCGCCCGTGACTGGCGGTCACGGAGCTCTCCCGCTCGAGTGCGATGCGTCGTCCAGCTTACTCAACGGTTCCGCTTCGCCGCGAGCGCGCGTGTCTGTACGCCGACACGCCGTGGGGCGTGTGCAATCGCGCACCTTCGCGCGGGGAAAGGGGGCGGCTAGCCGATCTTGCGGTCGCGGTGCTTGCGCCGGGACGCCAACTCGTCCTCGGGGGCCGCAATGGATTCGCCGCCGTCGGCGCGCTCGCCGGGGAAGTCGGCGATGACGCCGGTCAGCTCTCGCATCGCACCGGATACCGCGATGCCGAACACGCCCTGGCCGCCCTGCAACAGGTCGACGACCTCTTCGGCCGAGGTGCATTCGTAGACGGTGGTGCCATCGGAGAACAGGGTGATGTTGGCAAGGTCCTCGACCCCGCGTTGACGCAGATGGTCGACCGCGACCCGGATGTTGTGCAGCGAGATGCCGGTGTCGAGCAGCCGCTTGACGATCTTGAGAACCAGGATGTCCTTGAACGAGTAGAGGCGCTGACTGCCCGAGCCGGCGGCGCCGCGGATCGAGGGAACCACCAGCGACGTGCGCGCCCAGTAGTCCAGCTGGCGATACGTGATGCCGGCGATCTGGCAGGCGCTCGGCCCGCGATAGCCCACGAGCGCGTCGGGCACGGAATCGTCGGGGAACAGCCCGGGCTGCACGGGTTCGTGCGGCACCTGATCGCCTTTGCCTGCGGGGTCCGCGTGGTCGGCTAGATCCAGCTGCTCTTGACGTGGCTGGTCGCTCAAGGTGCTTCCTCTCGCCGGTCGCGCTCGTTCTCACTGGCTGCCCCGGCAGCCACGCTTGCTCAGGCCCGAGTGCTAGAGAGCTTACGCTGTTCGGTAGCCGCCGCGCCTTGTCTGGTCCTCAAAGTATGGCCGCCGCAACGGGGAGTGGGTGCGCTATCCGCCAGGCGTGTCGAGATCGCGGCGAGTTGAGACACATCCGTGACGTCCCCGTCCAGAGCAGCCGGCCACGCGGGCCGTCCCCGGGGTGATCGCGACCTGCGGTGACGGGGCGGCCCGCCGTCCGGGCTAGGTGGCCTTGAAGTCGTCGGGCGACACGCTGTCGAGGAATTCCTTGAACTTCTCCACCTCGTCCTCACGGACGCCGGTGTTGGAGTCCTCGTCGCTCTCGTCGGGGATGAGCAGCCCCGCCTGGTCGAGCACGGCTTCCTCGACGTAGATCGGAACGCCGACCCGCAGCGCTATCGCCACCGAGTCCGACGGCCGTGCCGACACGGTGATGTTGCGATCGAACACCAGGTCGGCGTAGAAAGTGCCTTCCTGCAGGTCGACGATCCGAACTTCTTTCAGCGAATGTCCAAGCGCCGCAATTACATCCCTGATGAGATCGTGCGTCAACGGGCGGGGCGGCTCCACGCCTTGCTGCTCGAGCGCGATCGCCGCGGCCTCGGACTGGCCGATCCAGATCGGCAGATACCGGTCGCCGTTGGCCTCGCGAAGCAACAGCACCGGCTGGTTTTGCGGTTGCTCGACGCGAATGCCGACAACACGAACTTCGCCCATTTGTGTCTGACCTCCGCACCTGCCGCCGTCTACGACCCATACTCGGCGCGACGTCGCGGTCGAACACCAAGTTTCGCTTGAAGTCTAGTCCTCAGGGGCGCAGAACGTCGCGAACGGCGGACTTGATCAACGATGTGTGCAACGTAATTGCGAGCGCCGCGACCTCGCGCGCGAGATCGTCGGCGCGGTCGCGGGCGCCGGCCTTTCCGGCCTTGACCACCGGGCCGGCGATCTGGGCGATCAGGTCGGACTGCCGGTCGGCCGCGGAGCGGAAGGCCCGCAAATGCCGCGGCTCGACGCCGTATTCGGACAGCGCGTTCGCGCACTGCAGAATCACCACTGTGTGTTCGTCGAAGAAACCGCCCGGGCCGGTGGTGACCACGCCGGCTTTGAGGAGCGCCGTCAAGAGGTCGTCGTCGACGCCCGAGCGCGCCACGAGGTCTTCGCGGCTGAGCCGGACGCGGGTGGGAGCCACTGCGGCCGTGTCGGATTCGGCGACCTCCCCGTCGTCGGTCACCGACACCAGCCGCGGGACGCCGTAGGGCGACCCGACTGCCGGCAGTTCCCCGTCTGGCTGGGCGTCCAGCTGCGCCCTGATCACCTTCAGCGGTAAGTAGTGGTCGCGCTGGGCGGTCAGGATGAAGCGCAACCGCGCGCAGTCGTACGCGGTGAACCGGCGATATCCCGACGCGGAGCGCTGCGGCGTCAACAACCCCTCGGCCTCCAAGAACCGGATCTTGGAGATCGTGACATCGGGGAAGTCCGGCCTCAGCAGGTCCAGTACCGCCCCGATCGACATCCCGGCCAGAGCCGGGCTATCGGGTGCGCTCACTAGCCTCCGGAACCTCCCCCGCCCTCACCTTGCTTGGGTCCCGTCAGGAACACCAGACGGAATTTGCCGATCTGCACCTCGTCGCCGTTCGCCAGCACCGCCGAATCGACCGGCTCGCGGTTGACGTAGGTCCCGTTGAGGCTGCCGACGTCGACGACGTGGAATTCGTTGTTCTCCAGCCGGAATTCGGCGTGGCGGCGGCTGACGGTGACGTCGTCGAGGAAGATGTCGCTGTCGGGGTGCCGGCCTGCCGACGTGATGGGCTGGTCGAGCAGGAAGCGGGATCCGGCGTTCGGTCCCCGCTTGACGACCAGCAACGCCGAGCCCGCCGGAAGGCCCTCCACTCCTGACACCGCGCTTTCGCCGCCCGTTTGTGCGGGGGCGTCCAGCTCGTTGAGGAAGTCGGCCCGGAAGACGGACGTCGTCTCCACAGTGACTTCGTCAGAACTCTGGTCTTTCCCCATGTCGGAGTCCATGTCCGTCACGCGCTGCTCCTCACTGGCCGCTGTGGCGTTGTCTAACCGAGCCGCTCAGGCCGGTCGCCCACTTGTTTCGCTTCGCCCGGTATTGCTTGTCACTGCCTGCTCGCCTTGATGTGTCGACCGTACCGCGCACCGCTCGGCAATGTGCCCACCACCTCGGCATCGGAAGCCCGACCACTTGGGTGGCGGTTCCCCAGCACGGGGGAACTGCGCGGGCCCATGTGGAGACGTACCCCCGCGAGCGGGAGCGACACCTCCACGATCGAGCTTGCCGCGCCGCGCGCACGGGCGCGGCGCACGGCTGGCAGGCACATTAGCAACCGTCATTCGGTCAGCGTGCCGCGGTACGCCTCGGCGTCGAGCAATCCCGAGATGGCCGACTCCAACTCGGCGACGTCCGAGACCTGAACGTCCACCAGCCATCCGGCGCCGTAGGGGTCGGAGTTGACCAGCTGGGGGCTGCCGTCCAGGTCGCCGTTGACCGCGGACACTTTGCCCGAGACGGGCGCATAGAGGTCCGACACCGATTTCGTCGACTCCACTTCGCCGAAGGACTCCCCCGCGGTCAGTTCGGCACCCACCTCCGGCAACTGAACGAAGACGACATCGCCCAACGCCGACTGCGCGAAGTCGGTGATCCCGATCCGCGCGGTGTCCCCGCTGCGGCGGACCCACTCGTGTTCGGCGGTGTAGTGCAGATCGGGCGGGATATCGCTCACGGTAATCCTGTTCTGATCGGGTTCACTTGACGGGCTGAGCGTATTGGTGCGGTTTTGGTTGCCGCAAGGTGGCCACATCCACCTTCTCGGCCTGCTGCACCGACATCCGCGCGCCGACGCGCTTGATGCTGTCCTCTGCGCCGCCCGGAATGTTCATCGCCGCGGCCAGCGTCGGCGGATCCCCAATCGCCAGAACCGAATACGGTGGCGACAGGGTCTTGTTGTCGACGACCAGCGAGCCAGGAATACCCGCCATCCAGGTGTCCACACCCACCCGCACGGACTGGCGGGCGTCGTTGACCTCGATCGCCTCGGCGCCGGCGGCACGCAGCTCGTTGACGACGTCGAGCATCGCCTCCGGCGACACCCCGGGCCCGGGGTCCTCGATCGTGACGGTGACGCCCGGCCCCGTGGCCCCCACGGCGCCGGCCAGGATCGACAGCGCCGCCAGCCTGGCCTGCGCGCTCTGGATGGCCGCTTGATCGGTGTTGCCGGCGGCCTGCAACGAGTTCAGCGTGCTCTGCAGCTCGCTCACCTCGGTGTTGAGGGTGGCTTCGCGCTGGCGCAGCGAGTCCAGCAGCACGAGCAGGTCCGCGGGCCTCGCGGTGTCCAGGGAATCGCCCGTCTTGGTCTGCCGGACCTGTGTGACGATGCCAATCCCCAGGAGCAGACACAACAAGATGGCCAGAGTCCCGAAGGCCATCCGGGTGCGGCCGCCCCGCAAGAATCCGGACCACCCTCTGCGGTGCACCGCGCCGATCGCGGGCCGCGGGCGGTGGGCCGGTAGTTCGTGGCGGCCCCCACGCCGCTCGTCGGGGGTGCCGGGGGGTTCGTCGGGGGCGCGTTCGGGCGGGTCTTGGTTCATCCCGGTCCCGTCTCCATCACTGCGCCGCTCCTCCTCATCGCTTCGCTCTGCATCGTCGCCGGCGGGGTTGATCCGCCGCTCCTCCTCATCGCTTCGCTCTGCATCGTCGCCGGCGGGGTCAGGCACCGAACAATCGGCGGCGCAGCGCCGCGGCGTTGCCGAAGATGCGGATGCCCAGCACGACGATGATCGCCGTGGACAACTGGGTGCCGACGCCGAGTTGGTCGCCCACATAGACGATCAGCGCGGCCACGAACACGTTGAAGACGAACGACACCACGAACACCTTCGAGTCGAAGATCCGTTCTAGGTAGGCCCGCATCCCGCCGAACACCGCGTCCAGGGCGGCGACCACCGCGATCGGAAGATAGGGCTGGATCACCTCGGGCACCGCGGGGTGGAAGACCAGGCCCAGCACGATGCCGACGGCGAGCGCCGCGATACCGATCATGCGCGAACTCTGCTCACTGTGACCCAATCTGCTTGGCGAACTTGACATCCCGGATCGATCCGGCGGGCAGCGAGAGGCCGTCGGCGACGTGGACGGTGACGTCGACGCCGTAGGAGACCTCGAGCAGCCTGAGGCGTTGCAAGCCGGGACTGCGGTCGAACACGTCGCGCATCGCGTGCGGCGGCCCGACCGCCAGGATGGTGTAGGGGCTGCTGGTGGGATTGTTGTCGACGAGAATCGCCCCGCCCGCCTGCCGGATCGTCGCGTTCGGCCCGATCCGCACGCCGCCGACCGAGACGGCCTCGGCGCCGCTCTCCCACAACGAATTCACGACCAGCTGCAGGTCGCGGTCCAAGATGATCTGGGTGCTGCCGCTGACCCGCTGTTTGGACACGTCGGAAAGGTTCGGGCTGACGCCGGGGTCGGTCACGGTCACCTTCAGGCCCGGCCCGATCACCGGTGTGCTGGCCGCGGCCAGGCTGAGCGCGTCCAATCGGCTCAGCAGCCGCTGGCCCGCCGCGTTGTCGGCCAGCGCCCGGCGCTGCACGTCGTCGACCCGCGTCGACAGGGCCCCGCGGCGCTGCGCCAGGTCGCCGGCGGTGGCTTCCGCCGAACGCACGCTCCGGACCAGCAGCTGCTGCTCGCTGCGGACGCCGGGCGCCACCGAGCGGGCCTGCGTCACCGCGAGCGCGAACACCATCGCGATCAACAGCGCCGCGAGGGCCTGCCAGATCCGGTCCAGGGCGCGCCGGCGCGGGGTGGGTGGCGTGGTCAAGCGGCTGCGTTTGGCGGCCGCCGCGGCGTAACCGGGGTCCAGGTGCTCCGACAGCAGGGCGCGCAGCAGGGAGGGCACCGGGATGTGTGGCGGCCGTGCGGCCGCATGGGCGCTGTGGCCGGCGTTGGGGTCGTAGCCCCCGAGCATGCGGTCAGTCTCGGCCATGATCACCCGACTCCTGTGTGGCCGGTTGCTGCAGGTGGGGTGCGAGCCTGGGCATCCGCCGCACGACCAGGACCACCTGGACCGCGTACAGGACGAACGCCCACAGGTACATGTACATACCCCACACGAGGAACGCCCACCCGCAGGCCCACACCACCCGGCTCCATAACGCGTCCCAGGTTCCCAGCAGAACCAGCGGAAAGCCAGCCATCAAGGCGAACGTCGCGGCTTTGCCGACGTAGGTCACCGGCAGCGCCGATAGCCCCCGGCTTCGCAGCCACGGCAACGTCGCGGCCAGCAGCCCGTCGCGTGCCAGCAGCACGAGCACGAACCACCAGGGCATGATGCCGCTCAGGGCCAACACGATCGGCACGCTGACCATGTAGAGGCGGTCCACCGCCGGGTCGAGTAGCACGCCCAGCCGGGAGGACTGGTCGAGCAGCCGCGCGATCTTGCCGTCGGCCCAGTCCGAGGCGCCGCTGAACATCAGGATCGCCACCGCGAGGGCGTTGGCGTGCGCGACCAGCAGGACGTAGACGAACACCGGGATGAGCGCGAGCCGCAGGGCGCTCAGGGCGTTCGGCACTGTCAGCACCCGGTCGGGCGGAGGCAGTGGCTCCATGAGCCGTGACCTTAGCCTCGTGATGGTGCGGTTCGCACGACGGATCGGGCAGCGAACGCCGTCAGCGGAAAACCCCCGGCAGGCTCAGCGTCGACAGCGTGTCGTCGGAGAGCGGGTTGTCGTTGACCATGTAGGTCCACGTCGAGGTCGGCCGCGCGAGCTTGGACAAATCCAGCCCCGGCTCCTCCTCCAGGACGTTCGCGGTCTCGAAGGTCTGCTGGGCCGCCTCGATGGCGTCCGCGGCCAGCGACGCGAACGCGTCGACGGCCAACCGGTGGAACTCGTCCAGCGGGTTCTGCCGGCCCAGCGCGCGCAGGTGGATGCTCTCGCGGATGTCGGCCAGGTAGGCCAGGTGATCCGCCCAGCCCCGGTCGAGGTGATACAGCATGATCTGCCGGCAGATCGTCTCGAGCCGTTCCTCGGAGATCTTCTCCGACAGCTCCTCGTATCGCTTGGGGGCCAGCTCGGCGAGCTCCTCGCGCGCGGTGGTCGTGCGCAGCAACGTGTTTCGCCGATCGACGATGATGGCGCGCTGCTGGGCGATCAGCTGGTTGTAGCGCCAGGTGTTGGCGTGCACGTCCAGCATGCGGCCCTCGGCGACACGCTGGGCGTGATCGAGCAGCCCGGCCGCCTTGGCGCTGACGATCCGGCCGTCCTCGTCGGTCTGGGTGGGCAGCTTGTTGTGGTCCAGGTTGGCCGCCACGACGTCGTCCTCCCAGCTGGAGAAGAACACCGTCGACCCCGGGTCTCCCTGGCGCCCTGCCCGACCGCGCAACTGGTTGTCCAGCCGCTCGGTGTGGTGGCGGCCGGTCCCCACCACGTGCAGCCCGCCCAGCTCGGCGACCTTGTCATGATCGGCCTCGTCGGACCCGCCGAGCCGGATGTCGGTGCCGCGTCCGGCCATCTGGGTGGACACCGTGACCACACCGTATTTGCCCGCCTCGGCGATCACCTGCGCTTCCTCGGCGTCGTTCTTCGCGTTGAGCACCACCGCCGGGATGTCGCGGCGCAGCAGGCGCTCGTGCAGCTCCTCGGACTCGGCCACGTCGCGGGTCCCGACCAGCACCGGCTGGCCGGTGGCGTGCACCTCGGCGACGTGCGCGACGATCGCGTCGTTCTTGGCGGCGGCGGTGATGTAGACGCGGTCGGGCTCGTCCTCGCGGATGTTGGGCTTGTTGGGCGGGATCGGCGACACACCCAGCTTGTAGAACTGGCGCAGCTGCTCACCGGCGGCCAGCGCGGTCCCCGTCATCCCGCACACGGTCGCGTAGCGGTTGATCAGCGCCTGCACCGTGATGGTGTCGAGCACCTCGCCCGTCTCGGTGGTCTCGATGCCCTCCTTGGCCTCCACGGCGGCCTGCAGGCCGTCGGGCCAGCGCTGCAGCTGGGCGATGCGCCCGCGGGAAGAGTTGATCAGGTGCACCGCGTCGTCGCGGACGATGTAGTGGACGTCGCGCTGCAACAGCACGTGTGCGTGCAGGGCGACGTTGACCTCGGTCAGCGTCGTGCCGACGTGTTCCTCGGAGTACAGGTCGATGCCGCCGAGCGCCTTCTCGACCTTGCGCGCGCCGGCTTCGGTCAGATGGACGTTGCGGCTGTCGGCGTCTGTGTCGTAGTCGGTGCCCGCGACGAGTTCGCCGACGAGCTTGATGATCTCGAGGCGCGGCGTCTCCCGGTGGGTGGTGCCGGCCAGCACGAGCGGCACCAGCGCCTCGTCGACCAGCACGGAGTCGGCCTCGTCGATCAGGGCGACGTCGGGGTTGGGCGAGACCAGGTCGGCGACGTCGGTCACCAGCTGGTCGCGCAGCACGTCGAAGCCGATCTCGTTGACCGAGGCGTAGGTGACGTCGCAGTCGTAGGCGGCCCGGCGGTCCTCCCGCGTCGACTCCGCGGTGATCCAGCCGACGGTCAGGCCCATGGCCTTCAGCAGGGCTCCCATCCACTCCGCGTCGCGGCGGGCCAGGTAGTCGTTGATGGTCACCACGTGCACGTGCCGGCCGGCCAGCGCGTATCCGGCCGCCGCGATCGCGCCGGCCAGGGTCTTGCCCTCACCGGTGGCCATCTCGATCACGTCGCCGGCAAGCATGCGCAGCGCCCCCAGCAACTGCACGTCGAACGGGCGGAGCCCGGTCGCGCGCTCGGCCGCCTCCCGGGCGATCGCGAGGAACTGGGCGATGTCGTCGGACTCCGCGAGCTCGTCGAGCTTGAGCAGTCCGGCGGCCTTGCGCAGCTGCTCGTCGGTGAGACCGGCGGCCTCCTCGTCGTACTCGGACGAGGAGGTGACCGCCGCCATGGAACGGTTGCGGTCTTTTTCTGTGCTGGCGCCGAGTAAACGCCAGAATCGGCTGGTCACGCGGCCGGACTGGGCGCGGCTGGTCTTGGGCACAGCACAACGGTACGCGGGCTTTGCGGTGGGCCCGTGTAGGTGGGGCGGCGGCCGGTCCGGTCTACGCGTCGGCTTCCTGTTGCGCGCGACGGACGGCGTCGCGATGCTCCGGGTGCGCCGCCTCCGCCAGGTCGGCGAGCATGCGCTCGATCGGTTCGGGCACCTGCGCGGCATCGGACCCGTACCGCAGTGCTTCGCCAACGGTGACCTCGAGCAGGTCGGCGAACTGGTAGCGCGGCATCACCAGCCGCAACTCGCCGCCGGGCCCGCACACCGCCTCCGACACGGGCGGGCGGGTGGCCAGCCGGCGCAGCAGGTCGTGCAGCGTGTCCAGGGCCTGGCACGCCGTGGTCGGATCGTTCACCGCCGGCGACAGCGCCTTCTCGATCATGTCGATCAACTGCCGGAACCCGAACGCCACATCCTGTTGCAGGGTGCGCTCGGTGCCGAACTCCAGGTGCTTGCACGTCCCGTCGACGAGGCGGTCGAGGTCGTCGGGCGTGCCGTGCACCATGAACAACGGCGCCCCCAGCGGCACGAAATCCCCGACCCGAATCTTCAGCGCCACGATGCAGACCGCCCGGGCCGCCTGCGTCGCGACAGCCGACTCCGCGATCGTGACCAGCATCCCCCGCTCCCGCGCCGCGATGACGCGGTGCGCCTCCGGCAGCTCTCCGATGGTGTCGGGCGGCGCTGTGTCGCTCGGGTAGCGTCCCTCCAGCACCGCACCGGCCAGGTCGCCGATCTCGCCGATGATCGTCGAGGCCCGCATCATGTACGCCACGCGGCCGACATAGATCATGAACAACACGGCGCTGGCAAACACGAACACCGTTGCCGCGCTGACCGCGAGGCGCGGCACCGGCGCGCCGGGTTTCAACCCCTGCTCCACGACCAGCGCGTAGAGGAACGTCACGACGAAAGATCCCGAAGGTGACCTGGATGGTGCGGTCCCGCATGTACATCTGCGCCACCCGGGGCGAGTACTGGCCGCTGGACAGCTGCACCGCGACGAAGGCCAGCGAGAACACCAGCCGATGGCCGGCGCGATCGCCACGGCTACGCGGACCGTCGGCACCACCCAGCACATCAAGACCGGCCCGCTCGGGATCCGGTGCCTCGGCACCATCGGCATGCACTGCGCCTACCCGGTCCCGAGGCGGGGAACCATGCGGCGCGGTGTCAGGCCAGGTTGGACCGGCGCGGATAGGCGACGGCGGGGTCGGTGAGCACGTTGACGACGGCGGGCATGCCGCAGGTGAAGGCGCGCTCCAGCGCGGGCCGCAGCTCGGCGGGCGCGGACACCAGCTCACCATGGCCGCCTAGGGCGCGCACCACCTCGTCGTACCGCGTGCCCGGGCGCAGCTCGGCCACCACCGAGTAGCCGTAGAGCGCCTCCATCGGGTGCTTTTCCAGGGCCCAGATCCCGTTGTTGCCGATCACCGACACGACCGGCACGTTGTGGCGGACCAGGGTGTCCCATTCCATGCCGCTGAAGCCGAACGCGCCGTCGCCCTGCAGCAGCACGACCTGACGGTCCGGATGGGCCAGCTTGGCGGCCAGGGCGTAACCCGGGCCCGAACCCAGGCAGCCGAACGGGCCGCTGTCCAGCCAGCAGCCGGGCAGATAGCTGTCGATCACCCGGCCGGCATAGGAGCCGAAATCGCCCGCGTCGATGATGACGATGGCGTCGCGGTCCAGCATCGGGGCCAGCTCGGCGTACACCCGCATCGGGTGCAGCGGGATCCTGTCCTCGCCCAGGTCGGCCCGCTCTCCGGCGCGCGCGGCGGTCTCGGTCGCGCGCAGCTCCGCGGTCCAGTCCCGGCGGCCGGTGCCGTCCGCCACGGTCCCCTCGGTCAGGGCCGACAGGATCGAGGTGAGGTCGCCGTAGAGCGCGGCCGCGACGGGACGCGGGTGGTCGCGCCCCGGTTCGGCGCGATCGGCGACGACGAGCTGGGTCTGCGGGCCGAACACCCCGCCGAAACCGAGGCGAAAATCCATCGGCACCCCGACTACCAGGGCCACGTCGGCCTCGCTCAGCGCTTTCCCCCGCGCCCGCGAGAACGCCATCGGGTGATCGGCGGGCACCACCCCGCGGGCCATCCCGTTCATCAGCACCGGAATCTGCCGCTCCTCGGCGAGCCGCAGCAGCGCCGCCTCCGCGTGGCCCCACCACACGTTGGTGCCCGCCATGATCACCGGCCGCTGCGCGGCGGACAGCAGGCCGACCGCATGCTCCAGAGCCTGGGAATCCGGCTGGGCTCCCGGCGCCGGTTCGGCCAGGACCCCGGGCCTGTCGTCGTCGTCGGACATCGAGAAGACGTGGTCCATCGGGAAATCGACGAAGGCCACGCCCGACGGCGGGGCCACCGCGGCCCGCAGCGCCTCGTCGACGAGCCGGCCCGCGGCGTCGGCGGACTGTGCGGTGGCCGCGAACCGCGCCAGCGGCGCCACGAACGGCACGTGGTCGATCTCCTGCAGCGAACCCATCCCCCAGCGCCCCGCCGGGGCGCGGCCGCCGAGCACGACCAGGGGCGACTGGTTCTGCTGCGCCGCCGCCATCGCGCTCATCCCGTTGGTGACGCCCGGCCCGGCGGTCAGCGCCGCCACGCCCGGCACCCTGGTGACCTTGGACCAGCCCTCGGCGGCGAAGGTCGCCGTCTGCTCGTGGCGGGTGTCGATCAGCCGGATACCCTCGTCGTGGCAGCCGTCGTAGATGGAGAACAGGTGGCCGCCGGATAGCGTGAAGATGGTGTCGACACCGCTGGCCTTGAGTCGCCGCGCGACGAGCCGGCCGGCATGCATGGGCTGGGTGGAGACGGCGTCGGTGCTCATCACCGCAGCCTATCCGCCGCCTTCCGGGTACAAAGGAGACTTCGACCTTGGGTGCGAAAACGTTTAAGCCGTCGATCAATTGGTCGACGGCACCCGTGGAGTCGCTGCGGTGGGTCGCGCTGGCCTGGGTCATCAGCGCCGTCTGCGTGCTGGTCGTGCTGGTCGCGTTCAGGTACTTCACGCCCTGGGGACGGCAGTTCTGGCGGATCACCCGCGGCTACTTCGTCGGCGCGCGCAGCATTCCTGTATGGGCGATGCTCGGCGTGCTGTTGCTGTCGGTGATCCTGTCCGTGCGGATCATGGTGCTGCTCAGCTACCAGGGCAACGACCTCTACACGTCCGTGCAGATCGCGGTGCAGGGCCTGGCGGCCGGCAACGAAAAGGTCAGACAGTCCGGCATCCACGGCTTCTGGATGTCCCTGGTGATCTTCAGCCTGCTGGCGTCGCTGTACGTCGTCCGCATCATGACGGACATCTACCTGACGCAGCGCTTCATCATCGCCTGGCGGGTGTGGCTGACCGGCCACCTCACCGACGACTGGCTCGCCGGGCGCGCCTACTACCGGGACCTGTTCATCGACAACACCATCGACAACCCCGACCAGCGCATCCAGCAGGACATCGACATCTTCACCGCCAACGCCGGGGGCACGCCGGACATCCCGTCCAACGGGACCGGCAGCACGTTGCTGTTCGGGGCCGTCAACGCGGTGGCCTCGGTGCTCTCGTTCGCCGCGATCCTGTGGAACCTGTCCGGGAACCTCAACGTCCTGGGCGTGACCATTCCCCGCGCGATGTTTTGGGTCGTGCTCGTCTACGTGCTGGTCGCCACGGTCGTCGCCGTGTGGCTGGGGCACCCCCTGATCTGGCTGAGCTTCAACAACGAGAAGCTCAACGCCGCATTCCGTTACGGACTGGTGCGGTTGCGGGACGCCGCCGAGGCGGTGGGCTTCTACCGCGGCGAGCGAGTCGAGCGCGCGCAACTGTGGCGGCGCTTCACCCCGATCATCGACAACTACCGCCGGTTCGTGCGCCGCACCATCATTTTCAACGGCTGGAACTTCTCGGTGTCGCAGTTGATCGTTCCGTTGCCCTGGGTGATTCAGGCGCCGCGGCTGTTCGCCGGCCGCATCGATTTCGGTGACGTCGGACAGAGCGCGACGGCCTTCGGCAACATCCAGGACTCGCTGTCGTTCTTCCGCAACAACTATGACGCGTTCGCGGCCTTCCGGGCCGCGATCATGCGGTTGCACGGCCTGGTCGACGCCAACACGCGGGGCCGGGCCCTGCCGACGATCCTGGTCAAGGACAGCGAGGAGGCGGCGGTCGAACTGCGCGGACTGGAGGTGCGCACGCCGGACGGGGACCAGCTGATCGACCCGCTCGACGTGCAACTGGACCGGGGCGACTCGCTGGTGATCACCGGGCGCTCCGGGTCCGGCAAGACCACGCTGCTGCGCAGTCTGGCCGAGCTGTGGCCGTACGCGTCGGGGACGCTGTGCCGTCCCGAGGGCGACAACGCGACGATGTTCTTGTCCCAGTTGCCCTACGTGCCGCTGGGCGACCTGCGCAGCGTCGTCTGCTATCCCAACTCGCCCGACGACGTCTCCGACGACCAATTGCGCGACGTGTTGAGCAAGGTCTCGCTGACGCCGCTGATCGCCCGGCTCGACGAAGAGCAGGACTGGGCGAAAGTCCTCTCCCCCGGCGAACAGCAGCGTGTCGCCTTTGCCCGCATCCTGCTGACCAAACCCGAGGCGGTCTTCCTCGACGAGGCGACCTCCGCGCTGGACGAGGGCCTGGAATTCGCGTTGTACCAGCTGGTGCGCGCCGAGTTGCCCGACTGCGTGCTGGTCAGCGTCAGTCACCGGCCAGCCGTCGAGCAGCACCACGAACAGCAATTACACCTGCTCGGTGGCGGGGAATGGCGTCTGGGCCCAGTGGAGAAGGAGCCCGCGCCGGTCTAGCCGGCTGTCGGCCGGGTGGCCCTCGAGGGTGTAAATCTGCAGGCCCCTGCTCGCACTTCCGCTGCAGAATTACACGCTCGGCGGGGGCGGTCCTAACGCGCCTGCGCGCCCCCGGCCCCGCGGGCCGCGTGCGCTCCGGCGCGGGGGTCCTAACGCGTCTGCGCGCCCCCGGCCCCGCGGGCCGCGTGCGCTCCGGCGCGGCGCCCGAAGAACGAGCCCTCACCCAGCTGCGTCCCGCTGGCATACCCTTTGCCGTCCTGAGCGATGTTGGACGCGCACGCCCCGACCGCGTACAGCCCCGGAATCACCGTGCCGTCGTCGCGGCGCACCTCCCCGTCGACGGTCACGGCCAGGCCGCCCATGGTGAATCCCGAGTACATCGCCCGCCCCAGCGACAGATCGAACACCGCCCACGGCCCGTTGTCCTGTGCCGCAACGTATTCCGGCTGCTTGTGAAAGTCAGGGTCCTCGCCCACGGCCGCGAACTTGTTGTAGCGGTCCAGGGTGGCCGCGAAATTGCCGGCGGGGATGCCCAGCGCGGTCTCCAGCTCGGCGATCGTCTCGTAGCCGTCGAGGAATTTGATCAGCGGCATCTCGGGCATCTCGGTGTGCGCTTCGTCGACGACCAGGTAGGCGGTCTGTTCCGGCTGCTCCAGCACGAACGCCGAGGTGCGCGAGTGGTAGGAGTCCTCGGCGGCGAAACGCTTGCCCTCCTTGTTGACGATCAAGCCGGTCAGCAAGACCTCCGGCGGGTAGGCCGCCGCGGTGATGAACAACTCGTCCATGTATCTGGTGGCCCCGCCCGCCGAGACGCCCAGCCGGATGCCCAGTCCATCGTCGTTGGGGTTGCCCAGGATGTAGGGCGCCACCAGGCCGTGGTGTTTGGTGCGGCGCGGCTGGCCCAGCGCGGGCGTGTGCTCGGCGACCATGTCCGGGTTCATCGCGAAGCCTCCCGCCGCGATGACGACGGCCTTGGCCTTGACGGCTCCGGTCTCGGTGAAACGCTTCCAGGCGACGCCGACCACCGCCCCGTCGTCGTCGACGACGAGGTTGGTGGCCCCGGACTCGTACTGGACGTGCACGCCCAACGCGTCGGCGCGTTTGACCAGCAGGTCCACGACCATGGCCGCACCGCCCAACTCCCCGGGCACCGGCACCGAATGCCCGCGGGGCGCCGGCTGGGCCTGTTCGCAGAAGGGCCATACCTTTTCGTTGCCGGTGTAGCTCAGGCCCTCGGTGCCCGGCGGGACGACGACTTTGCCGGGATAGAAGCTGCGCTCGAACTGGAAGCCCAGGTCCTCGAGCCAGTCGAAGTGTTCGACGCTGCCGTCGCAGTAGGCGCGGATCTTGTCCAGCTCCGGCTCGCGCGAGACGGCGACCAGGTACTTGTACATCTCCTCGGGCGAATCGGGGTGGCCGGTGGCCAGCTGCACCGCTGTTCCCCCGCCGAGGTAAAAGTGCCCTCCGGCAAGGGAAGTCGTGCCGCCCGCCGCGGCGGCGCGCTCCAGCACCAGCACCCGTGCGCCGGCGGCCGCCGCGCTGACCGCCGCACACCCGCCTCCGATGCCGAACCCGATCACGACCACGTCGACGTCGTCGGACCAGGATTCCACCGCGTCCGCGCTGACCGTTGCTGGTGTCTCGGTACTCATTTGCGCCACTCCTCCTCATCGCTGCGCTCTGCATCGTCGCTGGCGCGGCGCAGTTGCGCCACTCCTCCTCATCGCTGCGCTCTGCATCGTCGCTGGCGCGGCTCACCGCTGCTCCCGTTTGATGTAGTCGTAAAACGCCCGCATCTCGGGCGAGACGTAGGCGATCTCCAGAAATGGCGCGCCTGCCTGCGGTGCCGACAGGTAGGCGAATCGGATGCCGCCGGGCATCACGCCCTGTTGCACGACGACGGCGCCGCGGTCAGCGGCCCGGGCCAGCTCCGCATCGAAATGCTCGGGGCTGTCGGCCTCCGTGCAGATGTGGTGCAGTCCCGGTCCGGAGTCACGTAGAAAGTCACTATAGATATTCTGGCCGCGGACCGGTGAGATCAACTCCAGTTGCATGTCGCCGAGGTAGCTCAGGGAGATGTCGGCGACGAAATCGGCCGGCGCGCCGAGGTAGCTGCAGCTGTCTGGAGCAAAGTGCACGCCGGGGATGCGAACCCATTTCCTGACCCCTAACAGGCCGGTGAGAGCCGTTTCGGTGGCGTCGAGGTCCGGAGTGACCCAGGCGATCTGCGTGGGCGCGTGAACGGAGGGGGGCATCGCCTCGCAGGATAGCCCAGCGCGCCGATCGCCAGGAAGGGCGCCGGACGATTTGCCGCGACCGGCCGGGCCGCTTCCGCCGGCGCGCGATGAACACGTTCTAATTCGGCCGCGGGCGAGCGCGAGCGCCGGGTCGGTCAGGTCCGGCCCAGCACCTCGACCAGCAACTGAAGCTGGGCGTCGAAAACCGTCTCGGGCTCGGTCAGCGTGTCGGAGCCGTACTGGCCGAACACCTCCAGGCTGATGGCGCCCAGCACCCCCGCCCACAGCAAAAAGCATTTGGTAATCACGCGGTCGTCACCGGGAAAGCCGAATTCCTCGCGGAGCCGCTGGAAGTCCGACGACAGCGGCTGTGCCACAACGTCATTGGTTAACCGGATGTCTCCCGTGGCGATCCCGGCGGACACGGCGTCGAGGAACGCCCCGACAACCCGGGTCCCGACCGCGACGGTGCGCTCGGCGGGGGCGTGATAGCCGGGAACGGGACTGCCGTACAACAGGGCCCAGCGGGACGGGTGGACGATCGCCCAGCCCCGCACGGCCCGCGCGATGGCGACGACGTCGTCGCTCCACAGTTCGCCGCCGGTTTCACGGGCGCGGTCAACGGTGTCGGCCAGGTCGGAATAGGCGTCGACCAGCAGCAAGGTCAGCAACTCGTCACGGCTGGCCACGTAGCGGTACACCGCCGAGGACACCATGCCCAGGTCGCGCGCTATCGCACGCAGCGACAGGCCCGCCGCGCCGCGGTCCACCAGGTGGCGGCGGCCCAGTTCGACGATCTGCGCCTCGATCTGTTCCCGCGACTCCTGGCGTTTCCCCACGGGGCCAGTGTCGCACACCCGAGATCACCGCTCTTGCTTTTCGGCGACGGGTGTGGCACCGTGGCGCAAATCGAGAGCCCTGCTCTCTGATCTGTCGAGAGGACGCCATGGTGACCACCCACTATCAACAGCCGAGCCGGGCCGCCCGGGCCGCCAACGCCGCGATCCGCTGGCTGGCCGAGATGGGGGTCAGCATCGCCGGGACCCGCGCGGTGCGGGTGCGGGGCCGCAAGACCGGACAGCCGCGCACGGTGGTAGTCAACCTGCTGACCGTCGAGGGCGTGGACTACCTCGTCTCACCCCGCGGGGAAACGCAGTGGGCCCGCAACGTCCGTGCGGCGGGCGTCCTCGAGGTGGGCCCGCGTTGGCACCGGGAGCGCGCCGCCGCCACAGAGCTGGACGACGCGGCCAAGCCCGACGTCGTGCGGCGGTACCTGGCCCGGTGGTATTGGCAGGTCAAAGATTTCGTCCCCGGCCTGACGCCGGACTCCGGTGACGAGCAGTTGGGGGCCGCCGCGCCGGCGATCCCCGTCTTCGCGCTGGCCCCGGATGCCTCGCGCTGATCAGCGCGGGTTGGTGGTCGCGCCCAGGTCCTGGCGGACCTGGTCCGAGGCCGCCCGCCACGACACCGCGGCGGGGAAATCACCCCACATGCTGTTGAAGATCCCGACGATCTGCCCGGGCCCGCCGTCGGGCGCCAGGTAGACCGGTCCGCCCGAATCGCCCTTCTTGCTCTGCACGCCGTGCGACATGGTGAACCACCCGTTGTTGACGGCCTCGACGGTCCCGCAGGTCTCACCGGTGACCACTCCGAAGTGGCACACCGGTTGGCCCGCCTGCACTGTGACGGCCGGATTCGACTGCAGCGGGCGCCCGCCCGGCAGCACGGTGCTCGGCGTGACGCCGTCGTCCAGCACGATCGCCTCGTAGTCGTTGATGATCTGGTCGGTGGCGACCGTCGTTCCGCTGGGCGTGTTGTCCCGGAAGGTGGCCATCCGGCCGATCGCGTTCCCGGCCTTGTCGTAGACGGCTCCCCCGCCGCGGCAATGTCCGGCCGTGTACGCGACGCGCATCGTCGGGTCGACATAGCCCAGGGTGCACAGCCGGTTGTCCTGCACGATCTCCATGCCCGGGTAGACCAGAGTGCCCTGCGCGCTGGCCGGAGCGGACGGCAACGCGGGCACGAAGGACGCGACGATGATGGGGGCGGCGAATGCGCGCAATGCTGGGCGGCGCACCTTGGACTCCGATCCGTCGGGGCCGAATCTCGACCGAATCGAGACTACGGCGTTACTTTCCGTTACGCAGGAGTCTTCGCGCCGGCCGGCGCCCGCGTTACAGCGTCGTGACCATCGGGGCGGCGGCCCCGGACCGGGTGGCTGCGTGCGGCGCCCAGCCCGGCGGTCCGAACACGTAACCGAGCCGGTCGCGGAACCGGTCGGCGGCGCGCCAGTCCCGGGCGATCGCGACGTATTCGCGCGTCTGCAGCTTCCAGATGTTGAACGTGTCGACCTGCTTGGTTAGCCCGTAATGGGGACGGAACGACTCTGGCTGGAAGCTGCCGAACACCCGGTCCCAGATGATCAGAATGCCGCCGTAATTCTTGTCCAGGTACAGCTTGTCCATGCCGTGGTGCACGCGGTGATGCGACGGCGTGTTGAAGACGAACTCGAACGGGCGCGGCAGTTTGTCGATCCGCTCGGTGTGGATCCAGAACTGGTAGATCAGACTCACCGAGAAGGAAAAGAAGACCATCCACGGCGGAACCCCCAACAACGGCAGAGGAATCCACATCAGGATTTCGCCGCTGTTGTTCCATTTCTGGCGTAGCGCGGTGGCGAAGTTGAAATATTCGCTGGAGTGGTGCGCCTGGTGCGTGGCCCAGATCAGCCGCACCCGGTGGGCGACGCGATGGTAAGCGTAGTACAGCAAGTCCACACCGAGGATCGCGACGACCCAGGTGTACCACCGGGTCGACGGGAGGTGCCAGGGCGCCAGATAGCCGTAGATCGCGGCATAGCCCAGCAGCGCCAGGGTCTTCCAGCTCGCCATCGTGGCGACCGACACCAGGCCCATCGAGATGCTCGCCATGGAGTCGCGGCTCAGGTAGGCCCCGGAGCCCGGCCGCGCCCCGCCGGCGTCCGGCGCGATGCGTTCCAGCTTGCGGGCCGCGGTCCATTCCAGCGTCAACAGCAGCAAAAAGAATGGGATAGCAAACAAAACCGGATCTCGCATCGGGGGCGGGAGTGCGGACAGAAAACCCGAAACGGAACTCACCCACACAGACTATTACGTCCGGCGAATTCGCGGATCCGGTCGGCTCGGCGCCCAGGGCCCCGGAATAGTCGCGTTTCATGAGGTCAGGACCAGTTCGAGGGCGTGATTTGGGTGTCTGGCGTGGTGGCGTAGTCCGGCGGCGATGTTGTCCCACCCGGCTGTGCGTAGCAGGCTGACTGCGACGTTGCGGCAGGTTGCCATCACTTGTGGTGCTCGCCCGGTGCGGACCTGGGAGCGGTCCTCGTCGAAGGTGACATCACGGACCCAGTGAAGCCGATTTTCTATGCCCCAATGCCGCTGCACCCAGGTGGCGAGTCGTTGCGGCGGCGCGTCGTTGTAGTTAGCTGAGGTGATCAAGTAGACGACCTCAACGGTCTTGACGCCCTTGTTGGTGACGGTCCGACGCAGCTGAGCGACCTGGGCGGCGCCGGGGAAATCGATCCAGTCCGGCACGGTGGTGGCTTTGATCGTTCGGGTTATCCGCCGGCCGCGATCCACGGTTATCGCGGTCGTGGCGGGTATGTCGGTCCAGGGCAGCTTCTTGAGTGCGGTGTGCAGGGTCGGCATGTTCGCCTTGACCGTAAACACATAGTCGCCGCCAGCGCTGATGATGAGGGTGGCGGTGTCGGTCTGGGTGTGCATCGCATCGCAGGTCACCACCGCACCATCAAGATCCAGGTATTCCAATAGTGTTCGCACAGCTGGTATTTCGTTGCTTTTCGCGTCGATAGCGAGCTGGCCGAGCACAGCACCGGCATCGTGGTCGAAGGCGGCGAACAGGTGCGGCGCCTTACCAGTTGACCGGTTGCGGGCACCTCGGACGGTCTTGCCGTCGCAAGCGATCACCCGACGCTGACCGGCGACGAAGGTTCGCGTCCACATCCAGGCGCCCAGGGCCCGATCCAGCGCATCGGCGTCGATGCGGGCGAACAGTTTGCGCAGCGTCGACTCGTCCGGTGCGCTGGCGCCGTCGAACCCGAACGAGGCCAGCGCATCAGCACTGGCCTCGACGATCCACTGGCCGATCGCGGCGAACGAGCAACAACCGGCCAAGGTAGCTGTGACCGCCACCGCGAGCAACCCGCCCAGCGGGTAACGCACCCCGCGTCGATCCCGTGGATCCGGGACGGTCATGCCCACTGGCGTGGTGTAGGAGTTCGTTCCGATCGCGTGACCCTTCGTGGGGCAGTCTAGGTGGTTAGGGCGGGGGTGTCGTCGGTTTGCTGTGGGCTTGGTTGGTCGGTGCTGGTCGTGGCTGCGCGGGCACGGGTGAGGACGTCCAGGCCGAGGTAGCGCCGTCCTTCGATCCATTCGTCGTGTTGTTCGGCCAGTACGGCCCCGACGAGGCGGATGATCGATGCCCGGTCGGGGAAGATGCCCACCACGTCGGTCCGACGCCGGATCTCTCGGTTGAGCCGTTCCTGGGGATTGTTGGACCAGATCTGGCGCCAGATCTGTTTGGGAAAGGCGGTGAACGCCAACAGATCCGGGCGGGCGCCGTCGAGGTGCTCGGCGACGTTGGGGAGCTTGTCGTACAATGCGTCGAGCACTCGATCGTATTGGGCGACAACCGATTCAGCGTCGGGCTGGTCGTAGATGGAGTGCAGCATGGTGCGCACCCACGGCCACGACGCTTTCGGGGTAACCGACATCAGATTGGCCGAGTAGTGCGTTCGACACCGCTGCCAGGCCGCTCCGGGCAGTGTGGCGCCGATCGCGGCCACCAGGCCGGGATGGGCATCGCTGGTGACCAGCGCGACCCCGGACAGACCGCGGGCGACCAGGTCACGGAAGAACGCCAGCCAGCCCGCCCCATCCTCGGCGGAGGTCACCTCGATGCCCAGGATCTCCCGGTAACCCTCGGCGTTGACGCCGGTGGCGATCAAGGTGTGCACGCCGACGACGCGGCCCGCCTCGCGCACCTTGAGCACCAGGGCATCAGCGGCCAGGAACGTATACGGGCCGGCATCGAGCGGGCGGGTGCGAAACGCCTCAACGGCCTCATCGAGCTCTTTGGCCATGATCGACACCTGCGACTTGGAAAGCCTTGTCACGCCCAAGGTTTCGACGAGGCGCTCCATGCGCCGGGTGGACACCCCCAGCAGATAGCAGGTCGCCACCACACTAGTCAGGGCACGCTCGGCGCGCTTGCGCCGCTCGAGCAGCCAATCCGGGAAATAGCTGCCCTGACGCAACTTGGGGATGGCCACCTCGATGGTGCCCGCACGGGTGTCGAAATCACGGGGCCGGTAGCCGTTGCGGTGATTGGACCGCTCGTCGCTGCGTTCGCGGTAGCCGGCCCCGCACAAGGCATCGGCTTCGGCACTCATCAAGGCGGCAATGAACGCCGACAACAGACCGCGCAGCACATCCGGGCTTGCCTTCGCGAGTTGATCAGCCAATAGCTGCTCGGGGTCGATAAAGTGGGACGAGGTCATCGCGTTGTCTCCTTCGATTGACTTTTGCTGGTCGTTTCGAAGGATCACGCGATGACCGCCCTCTACCGGGCTACGACACGCCCACCGGACTTACCGGCTCATACACCACGCCCCTGGACGCAACTACCGCCGCCAGCAAAGGCACACTCAACCCATACAGGATCCCGACGATGTTGTCTGATCAAACGCGAATGTCTATCGCAAAGTCAGAAACACCTCAATGGCAGTCCCGGCGAGCTGATGCCTCGCCTTCTGCTCGCAGTCAGGGTGGTTGACAACCTGCGCCCACGTTTCAGACAGCCACTGAGCGAATCCCCGGCCTGACCGTCCGGGTGACGTAGGTGGCGCCATCCACAGGTGAATGTGTGGAGCACCCCGGCGCTGGAACTCCAACTTCCAGATGTAGCGGGCCGCCTCGCCGTACTCACGCTGGAAGCGCTTACGCCACAACACCATGTGTCGCTTAACGCTGGCTCCATCCGGTGCGACGACTTCCCAGTCGCCGGGGTACGTGAGCGTGACCATTGCTGGGACCCGATCGGATTCCAGCAATGGGCTGTAGTCGAGCTCGGCGAAGGTGCGGCACATCGACGATCGAGATTTCCTAGACCATTCGGTGATGACACCGCCAGCACTAGACTGGTCGCTTCCCGTAGGACTCCGTCGTGTCGAAGACCCGACGGCCCGATCGCCGTGCCCGACATCGCCTTCGAGGTCACTTCGGAAATGGAACTTCGCATCGTCAACGTCACGTTGGTGATGGCTAACTGCCCGTTCGGAGGCTATTTCGGCCCGAACAGGATTGGTCCACCCGAGCCGCACGACACCGGGACCGATAGAAATGCGAAAACGCCCGGATTCCGGCTCGACCCCGCGGCGCTCAGGACCACGGGCCCACGGTCCCGCCGGCTCGAACAGTGCCGCGGCTGCGGTGACCCTCTCGGGACTTGGGAACCGCAAACCCAATGCGTCGATCGCCCGCAGCTCGCCCGTTGCGATACCGTCGTCAACCGACTCGCGGACATTTTCGGCACATATAACAAGCCCGCCGGTCGGGACCGGTTTGAGGCCGGGTGCCGCCGTCGATGTCCGGCCGACCGCTGTCGCTCTCCCGCCCTGCGGCCTGTCGGCCTCGGTCGCTCGCGACCTCCCATCGACCGAACCACCCGAAGAACCAGGCCCTAATGGCGGCCCATCGGGTGCCGATGTCGAGCCGCCCGCCGATAGTGTCGAGCCGCTAGTTGATGATGCGATGCTGGGCATCGGGATGCCTGCTCCCCGGACGCCCCGGCGCCGCCCACAACGCAAGCGGCAGCGCGGAAGCTCCTGGCCGGGAGCGCAAGCACCGTGTCCGGTTTATGTCCGTTCGTCGGACAGACTGAATACGTCAGCGCAGCTCAATGCGGCGCATGCGACGCACAGAATCAAATAAACCGCAGGTCAGTGGCTATCCCGTCCGCCTGAAAAGCGGGCGCTTCCGGGTTTTCTGTGGGTCTGGTCTGGGCGTGATGGGCGCAGGGCGGCAGGATGTGCTGTGTGCGCGACACCGAGTTGTACCGCCATCTG
>NZ_JBYCLG010000185.1:0-12444 GCF_057473785.1 Mycobacterium sp. TH-M103 | reverse complement strand
CATCGGCGAGCGGTTCCGCGACGGCACCCCGGTGATCATGGACCTGGTCTCGATGGACAACGCCGACGCCAAACGGCTGGTCGACTTCGCGGCCGGCCTGGCCTTCGCGCTGCGCGGTTCGTTCGACAAGGTCGCGACCAAGGTGTTCCTGCTGTCGCCCGCCGACGTCGACGTGACGCCGGAGGAGCGCCGCCGGATCGCCGAGACCGGCTTCTACGCCTACCAGTAGGGCCCCGCTGCGCGGCACCGCAGGGCTCGGGTGTCCCCAACCAAGCGGGCCGGACCCGGCTGAGATGTGTGCCCGCGTCCGCGGTCGGTACGCTGACAATGACCGCCTAGCGTGCGGCGCTTGACATCTCATCGGTTAAGGTCGGGTCTTCGTTGGTTCTGTTCTTTCAGATTCTTGGGTTTGCACTGTTCATTTTCTGGCTGCTGCTGATCGCCCGGGTGGTCGTCGAGTTCATCCGTTCGTTCAGTCGTGACTGGCATCCCACCGGCGTCACCGTGGTGATCCTGGAGATCATCATGTCGATCACAGATCCGCCGGTGAAACTGTTGCGCCGGCTGATCCCGCAACTGACCATCGGCGCGGTGCGCTTCGACCTGTCCATCATGGTGCTGCTGCTCGTCGCCTTCATCGGCATGCAGTTGGCGTTCGGCGCCGCGGCGTGAGCTCTGCCGCAAACTCCGGCACCGCTAGGAAGACGGTTCGGCCACGTTTCAGCCTCGGTTTCGCTCGCGCGATTTCAAATTTCCGAGGATTGGGATTTTATTGGCTCGATGTCTGAAATCCGTGCTTATTTATTGGCCTAATCGGCAACGTTCGGGTCTGGTGTGACAGGATGGACGGCAGTTGCACGACGGCTAGCACTCCGTTCTACACTTTCTGGAACGTTTGACAGGAACTTGAGGGGACGAAACAATGCCGCTTACACCAGCCGACGTCCACAATGTGGCGTTCAGTAAGCCACCCATCGGCAAGCGGGGCTACAACGAAGACGAGGTCGACGCCTTCCTTGACCTCGTGGAAGCCGAGTTGACGCGGCTCATCGAAGAGAATTCCGACCTGCGCCAGCGGATCGAGGAACTAGACCAGGAGCTGGCCTCCGGCGGGGGTGCCGGGGGCGCGGTCGCCGCCCAGGCCACGCAGGCGATTCCCGTCGTCGAGCCCGAACCCGAGTCGGCCAAGCCGGCGCCCGTCGTGGCCGCTGCGCCCGCGGAGCCGTCGGGCAGCAACGAGGAGCAGGCCATGAAGGCCGCCCGGGTGCTGGCCCTCGCGCAGGACACCGCCGACCGGCTCACCAGCACGGCCAAGGCCGAATCCGAGAAAATGCTCGCCGATGCCCGCGCCAACGCCGACCAGATCCTCACCGAGGCTCGCAACACCGCCGAGACCACCGTGGCTGACGCCCGGCAGCGCGCCGAGGCGATGCTGTCCGACGCCCAGACCCGCTCGGAGGCGCAGCTGCGCCAGGCCCAGGAGAAGGCCGACGCCCTGCAGGCCGACGCCGAGCGCAAGCACTCCGAGATCATGGGGACCATCAACCAGCAGCGCACGGTGCTCGAAGGCCGCCTGGAACAGCTGCGCACCTTCGAGCGCGAGTACCGCACCCGGCTCAAGACCTACCTGGAATCTCAGCTCGAGGAGCTCGGCCAGCGCGGATCCGCGGCACCCGTGGACTCCAGCGCCGACGCGGGCGGGTTCGACCAATTCAACCGGGGCAACAACTAGCGGACCCTCGCGGTCGGCGTCCTGAAGCCGGCCTGGACCTGAACGTTCCGTCGTCGGCTGGAGGATGACCCGATGCTGATCATCGCGCTGGTGTTGGCCGTAATAGGTCTGGTTGCGTTGGTGTTCGCGGTCGTCACCAGCAACGAGTTGGTGGCGTGGGTGTGCATTGGCGCCAGCGTCCTGGGCGTGGTGCTGTTGATCATCGACGCGCTGCGTGAACGTCAGCAGCGTGGCGCGGGCGAGGAAGAACCGGGCGAAGAGTCCGCCGCCGACCATGAGGGCGCATACGTCGACTATCCGGAGGAAGCCGCGGACGATCGGCCCGCCGCGGACACCAACGTCGCCGCGGACACCAACGTCACCGAGTCGTTTGAGGAAGCCGCCACCGAAGCCGGTGTGCCCGCCGACGGCCGGGGTGACGACCCGGCGAAGTAGCCCCCGCGGGCCTCAGCCGCTCGGCGTGCCGAGAAGTTCGGCGCGACGGGCAACCCGGTCGACCTCGCAGCGGCCGAGGTGGGGGTGCTCGACGAAAGCCCCGACGTCTATGTGTGCGGGCCCCTGCCGCTGAGCGAGGCCGCCTACACCGCCCTCACCGCGGCCGGGGTGCCGCGGGAGCAGATCCACGCCGAACGTTTCTTCAGTACATCCTGACGGCGATCCCCGGCCGTACCGGGCGAGCTGGGCCGACCCCGAACGGAAGGATGCCGCAAACCGAGGGTTAGGTTTGTCTGCATGGCCAATGAGGGGGGTGAAGCCGCGTTTACCTGGCAGGGCCGGCGCGAGCCGGGTGGGCCCGTGCACGAACAGCTCGACGACCTGACCGCGGCTCGCGACCAGATGGAGCAGCTGGTGCGCGTCATCGTCGAGATCGGTTCCGACTTGGACCTCGACGTCACATTGCACCGAATCGTGCACGGGGCGATGGAGCTGACCGGTGCCCGGTTCGCGGCGCTGGGAATCCGCGCTTCCGACGGCGCCCTGACCTCGTTCGTCCACGAGGGAATCGACGAAGGAACTGCGCGCCGGCTCGGCGACCTGCCGGTCGACGGGGGCCTGCGTGTCGACGACCTGAGCACTCACCCGCAGGCCGGCGGGCTGCGCGGACACTACCCGCAGCTGCGGGCGGTCCTGGGCATACCGATCACTGTCCGGGCCGCCGACTTCGGCAGCCTCTATCTGGCCGACGACCGGCCCGGGCGGGCGTTCTCGGACACCCAACAGGCGGCCGTGCGAGCGTTGGCCACGGCGGCGGCCGCCGCCATCGACAATGCGCGGCTCTTCGAGCGGGAACGCGAAACGGGGAAATGGACGAAAGCCAGCCGCGAGATCACCACGGCGCTGCTGTCCGGCGACCCGCAAACGGGCCCGCTACAGCTCATCGTGAACCGGGCGCTGGAACTGGCCGACGCCGAGCAGGCGATTCTGCTGGTTCCCAGGGAACCCGACCTGCCCGCCGACGACGTCGACACCCTGGTCGTGTCCGCGACGGCGGGCCGGTACGCCTCGCAGGTGATCGGTCAGCAGGTACCGATGGACGGCTCCACCACCGGCGGCGTCGCGCGTCGCGGTCAACCTGTGATCACCGATTCCTTCCAGTATCCGATCGAGGGGTTTACCGACGTCGGTGAACGTTCGGCGATCGTCATGCCGCTGATCGCCGACAGCAGGGTCCTGGGCGTGATCGCCGTAGCGCGCCACCCGCACCAGCCGCCCTTCGGCAACGACTACCTCGAACTGGTCAGTGACTTCGCCCGGCACGCCGCCATCGCGTTGGCGCTGGCGGCGGGCCGCGAGCACGCGCTCAATCAGGAGCTCGCCCAGGCGGACACCGTCGACGACGCGGTGCACGCCGCGGCCCAGGAGCTGCGCCGGCTGTGGCGGGCGCGCCGCGTTCTGGCCGTCACCTTCCCGGCCCGCAATGCCCCAACGGGAATCGCTTTCGGTGCTCCGCACGTGGTGTCGGTCGGCGAGCCCGCGCAGTGGGACGACCTGCCGTCGGAAACCCGAGCGGTGCTCGAGTCGTTGCGCGACGGAGATCTGCTCGCCCCCAACGCATCTCTGCCGGGAACGGCGGGTATCGCACTACAGCACCCGGACGGGGTGCTCGTCGTCTGGATGGAACTGGTGGCGCAGCGGCCGTTCACGCTGGAGGATCAGACCTTGCTCACCGTGCTCGCGGGCCGTCTCGGCCAGGGGCTGCAGCGGGTGCACCAGGTCGACCAGCAGCGCGAAACCGCGCTGGCGCTGCAACACGCGATCCTGGGCCCTGCCGATCTTCCGCACGGGTTCACGGTGCGATATCAGGCCGCCAGCCGCCCACTGCAGGTGGGCGGCGACTGGTACGACATCGTGGATCTGGACGACGGGCGCATCGCGCTGATCGTCGGCGACTGCGTCGGGCACGGCCTCGCCGCCGCCACCGTGATGGGGCAGATGCGCAGCGCCTGCCGCGCTCTGCTGTTCGAAAACCCGAGCCCCGGGGCCGCTCTGGTGGGCATGGACCGGTTCGCAGCGCGGCTGCCCGGCGCCCAGTGCACCACCGCCGTCTGCGCGGTGCTCGACACCGGCACCGGCGAGTTGGTGTACTCCAGCGCCGGGCATCCGCCGCCCATCCTGGTGAACGCCGACGGCACCACCCGGATGCTCGAGGGCGGCCACACCATTGCACTGGGGATCCGACGCGACTGGTCGCGCCCGGAGGCCCTCGTCACCATCCCCGCGCGCGCCACGCTGCTGCTCTACACCGACGGTCTGGTCGAACGCCGTCGCTACGGGCTGGAACACGGCATCGCCCGCGCCGCCGCCTTCGTTCAGGACGGCCGCGTCCTGGCGCTGGACGATCTGGCGAACCAGATCATGTCGGGTCTCGCGCCGACCGGCGGCTACCAGGACGACGTCGCCCTCCTGCTGTACCGACATCCGGCTCCGCTGGAGCTTGAATTTGCCGCCGAGGCAAGCAATCTCGCCTCCACCCGCACCGCGTTGCGCAGCTGGCTGGGCCGGGTCCAGGTGGACGCCGACCAGGCAATGAACGTTCTGGTCGCCGCCGGGGAAGCCGTCTCCAACGCCATCGAGCATGGTCACCGCCACACCCCCCAGGGCACCATCAGCCTGGCCGCGACCGCACTCGTCGACCAGGTGCAGTTGACCATCACCGACACCGGCTGCTGGAAGACCCCGCAACCGGAGGCCGACCCCCATCGCGGCCGGGGTATCGAACTCATGCGCGGGCTGATGCAAGACGTGACCATCAAACCCGGCACGGCCGGAACCACCGTCCACCTATCCGTGAGGATCACCTGATGCCGACGTCGCTCACCCTGGACACCGCGCGCCGCGATGACGGGAAGCTCTCGCTGATCGCGGTGGGGGAGATCGATCTGAGCAACATCGATGCGTTCAGCCAGGCGCTCAGCGCCGCCAGCACCGAGGCCGGCAGCGGCGGCGGCAAATTCACCGTCGACCTCAGCGCCGTCGAGTACCTGGACAGCGCCGCCATCAACGCCTTGTTCGCCCGGGCCGACGACATCGATCTGATCGCCAACCCGGTCCTGCTGTCCATCCTTTCGGTGAGCGGCCTGTCCGAACTGGTCGACGTCGAAGCCGCCCCGCCGCCGGCGGGAGGCTGAGGCGGCCGCGGCCCGCGGAGTCCGGTGGAAGGGCCCTGGCTCACCCGGCTCCTGGCGCGGGTGAGCGTGGTCGAATTCGGTTGTCCGGCAACGGGCTAGCCGTCGCGCGGGCCGATTCGCGCCTCGGCGGCCACCCGCATGTCCGGCTGCGAGCGCTCCCAGGGCGTGAGGATCACGGTTAGCCACGTCAGGCTCAGGACAAGCGTGGAGAGCACCCCGGCCACCATCCATGCGGAGACCCCCCCGGAGGATCCCGGCGGTGCGGTGCGGTGCCACCACACCATGCCCAACCCGGCGATGGAGGCGACGACGCTGATGTAGGCCGCCGTGCAGCACCACCGGAACCGCGGACGGCACACCGCGAGCGACGATATCGAGGCCGTGAGACCGAAAAGGGATGTCGCAACGCAGGAAAGCCAGCTGGTACGGGCTTGCGTGGCGGCCATGCTCAGGCAACCGAGGACGGTGGCGGCGGCCAGCACGGCCACCGCCACGCCCGCGACGGCGCGCACGCGCCGGCTGAGCCAGACGTCCTCGAGCACACGGCGACCGATCTTGCCCAGCATCGCCTCGAGGTGGCTGTGGCTACTGGTAGGCATGTCCAATGGTCGCACCGCCGCGCGGCCGGGTTCCCCCCGCCGTTGCGCGATCAGCCCGCCTGGTCGTCGCGGCGGGCGGCGTCGAGCAGGTCTTCGCGGGCGCGCGCGACACGGGAGCGGATGGTGCCGACCGGACAGCCGCAGACCTCGGCGGCCTCCGCGTAGGACAGTCCCAGGATCTGCGTCAGAACCAGGACGTCACGGCGATCGGCGTCCAAGCCGTCCAGCAGCATCCTGATCTCGACCATGTCCTCGAAGCGGGCCGACCCGGAGTGGCTGTCCAGCAGACTCTCCAGGTCGACGGTGGAGCTGGTGCGCGGTCGCCTCTGGTTGTGCCGGATCTGGTCGATGACGACGCGACGGGCGATGGACAGCAGCCAGGTCCGCGCCGACGACCGGCCGCTGAAACTCGGCAGTGACCGCAGCGCGCGCAGGAACGTCTCCTGGGTGAGGTCGTCGGCGCTGCCGGGATCGGCCAGGAACGCCACGACCCGCCAGACGTCGCGCTCGGTAGCCCGGACGAACTGTTCGAGGGCGGCGGAATCGCCCCGTCCGGCCGCCAGCGCCAGACAAGTGACCTTGTCGTCGTCGCCGCGCTCGCCCACGCCGAACCACATTAGGTCATCGAAGCGCCGTTGCCCGCGCCGGGAAGGTCCATGCGGGTTGCGAGGCCATCGGGCGGCGCCGCCGGCGGCGTCAGCCGGGTAGCTTGGTCAGGTGAGAGCGGTGAATTCTCCCCGCTCGGGAACTCACGACGCTGGTGCGGCGACTAGCTGTAGTAGGGCAGAGCGAGGAGGGCCATGACGCTGATCGTTGCGGCTGGTTCCGACGCGCCGCAGGCTCGCCGGATCGAGTTGGACGTGTCGGGGATGTCGTGCGCCGCGTGCGCCGCCCGGGTGGAGAACAAGCTCAACAAGGTCGACGGCGTGCAGGCGTCGGTGAATTTCGCGACCCGGGTCGCCACCATCGACGCCCCCGAGGCGGTCGTCACCGAGGATCTGTGCGAGGTGGTGCGCCGGGCCGGATACGAGGCGGCGCCGCGGGAGCACCGGGCGGTCGACCGGGTCGATCCCGACGAGCTGCATGCCCGCAGCCTGCTGCGGCGGCTCCTGGTCGCCGCGGTCCTGTTCATGCCGCTCGCGGACCTGTCGGTGGTGTTCGCCGTCGTGCCCGGCATGCGCTTCCCGGGATGGGCATGGGTGCTGACCGCGCTCGCCGCCCCGATCGTGACCTGGGCGGCCTGGCCGTTCCACCGGGTCGCGCTGCGCAACGCCAGGCACCACACCACCTCCATGGAAACGCTGATTTCGGTGGGTGTCACCGCGGCCACGGTGTGGTCCTTGTGCACCATTTTCGGCACCAGCCGGCACCGCGAGGTCCACGGGGTGTGGCAGGCGGTGCTTGCCAGCGACGCCATCTACCTGGAAGTGGCCGCCGGCGTCACGGTGTTCGTGCTCGCCGGGCGGTATTTCGAAGCACGCGCCAAATCGAGGGCCGGCAGCGCACTGCGCGCGCTGGCCGCCCTCAGCGCCAAGAACGTCACCGTCCTGCTGCGCGACGGCAGTGAGATGGTGATCCCCGCCGACGAGCTCAAAGAGCAGCAGCGCTTCGTCGTCCGGCCGGGTGAGACGATCGCCGCCGACGGCCTGGTGGTGGACGGTGCCGCGGCGATCGACATGAGCGCGATGACCGGGGAGGCCAAACCGGTACGCGCACACCCGGGTGCCAGCGTGATCGGCGGCACGGTCGTGTGCGACGGCCGGCTGATCGTCGAGGCGGCCGCGGTCGGCGCCGACACCCAGTTCGCGGGAATGGTCCGCCTGGTCGAGGAGGCGCAGGCGCAGAAAGCCGACGCACAACGGCTGGCCGACCGCATCGCCGCGGTTTTCGTCCCCGTGGTCTTCGCCATCGCGCTGCTGGCGGCGGCGGGCTGGCTGCTCGGGGGCGCCGGGCCCGACCGCGCGTTCTCGGTCGCGCTGGCGGTGCTGGTGATCGCCTGCCCGTGCGCGCTGGGACTGGCCACACCGACGGCGATGATGGTGGCCTCCGGACGCGGCGCCCAGCTGGGCATCTTCCTGAAGGGCTACCGGGCGCTGGAAACCATTCGCGCCGTCGACACCGTGGTGTTCGACAAGACCGGGACGCTGACGACCGGCCGGCTCGCGGTGACCGAGATCGTCGCCGCGGACGGATGGGAGCCCGGCGCTGTGCTCGCCCTGGCGGCCGCCGTCGAGGCCGCGTCCGAGCATGCCGTCGCGACGGCGATCGTGGCGGCGACCGACGATCGCCCGCCGGTCGCCGACTTCTCGGCAATCGCGGGCAGGGGAGTCACCGGGACGGTCGGGGAACACCGCGTCGCGGTCGGCCGCCCCGCCTGGGTGTCACGCCGGCTTCCCGTCCCCGTCGCAGTCGAAAGGGCCCGCCGGGACGGCGAAAGACGGGGCGAGACGGTGGTCTTCGTCTCCGTCGACGAGGCGGTTTGCGCGTCGATCGCGGTGGCCGACGGCGTCAAGGAGTCCGCGGCCGGCGCGGTCGCGGCGCTGCATCAGCGTGGGCTGCGCACGGTGCTGCTGACTGGTGACAACGCCGCCGCCGCGGGAGCGGTGGCGGCGCAGGTCGGCATCGACGAGGTGATCGCCGAGGTGCTGCCCGAGGGCAAGGTCGACGTCATCCACCAATTGCGGGACCGCGGCCGGGTCGTCGCGATGGTCGGCGACGGCATCAACGACGGGCCCGCCCTGGCATCCGCAGACCTGGGGCTGGCCATCGGACGCGGCACCGACGTGGCGATCGGGGCCGCCGACATCATCCTGGTCCGCGACAGCCTCGACATCGTCCCGCAGGCGCTCGATCTCGCGCGGGCGACGCTGCGCACCATCAGGATCAACATGGTGTGGGCGTTCGGGTACAACATCGCCGCGATACCGATCGCCGCGGCGGGCCTGCTCAACCCGCTTATCGCGGGAGCGGCGATGGCGTTCTCGTCGTTTTTCGTGGTGTCCAACAGCCTGCGGCTGCGCAACGTCGGCGCGTCCGGCGAAGCCGCGGCCTCAGCCGTCAGTGCCGGGTCCGCGACAGCTCCTTGAGCATCGCGTTGTAGGCGTCGAGGTCGTCGTCGTAAGCGGCCGCGGCGTGGCGATCGGTGCGCGACGCGTCGCGACGGTCCTGCTGCGCCCATTGCGTTACCAGCGCGATGATCACCACGAGAATGGGCAGTTCGCTGGAGCCCCAGGCGATCGCGCCGCCCATGTGTTGGTCGGCGATGATGCTGGACAGCCACGGCAGGTGGACATCCGAGTAGAAGCTGCCGCCGACGGTCGACGTCATCGTCATCAGCGCGATACCGAAGAACGCGTGAAACGGCATCACCGCGAACAGCACTCCCAGGCGGCCGATGAACGGTAGCCGGCGCGGACCCGGATCGACGCCGATGATGCCCCAGAAGAACAGGTATCCGGTGATCAGGAAGTGGACGCTCATGAACTCGTGGCCCCAGTGGTAGCGCACCAGTGTGTCGAAGATCGGCGTGAAGTAGACGGCGTACAAGGAGCCGACGAAGAGCACGAAGGCGGTCACCGGGTGCGAGATGAATCTCGTCACCGGTGAGTGCACCAGCCACACCAGCCATTCTCGTGGGCCCGGGGGGCGGCCGGCGCCTGCCGCCGGGAGCGCCCGCAACGCGAGGGTGACCGGTGCCCCCAACACGAGGAACACCGGGACGAACATGTTGAGCGCCATGTGCTCGACCATGTGGATGCTGAACATCGCCGAGCCGTAGGCCCGAACACCCGATCCCGTGACGAACAGCAGCGCCAGGCAGCCGGTCACCCACGAGGCGGTCCGGCCGGGCGGCCAGGCGTCGCCGCGCCGGCGCAGGCGCACTACCCCGGCGACGTAGAGCGCGGCCAGCACGAGCGCCGCAGTGCCGATCAGCGTGTCGAAGCGCCACACCGTCAGCAACCGCAGCGCCGTCGGTGGGTGGGGAAGCTCGTAGCCCAGGAAGACGTCCCACGCGGTGAATCGGTGCGCCAGCAGCGCCGGCGCGGTCTGGATCGCCATGGCCGAGATCGCCGCCACCGCCGCGACGCCGACCAGCGCGCTCACCGCCGCCGCCCCGGTGCTCCAGGCGGTGTGACCGGAGCGCGACCTGAGGAGCGTGACCAGGTCGCCGAGCCAGACGAGCGCCAGCGCCAAGCCGGCGGCGATTCCCAGCCGCCCGTAGTCGGTGCCGGTCAACGGCGTCGGGACCACCATCAGCCAGAGCAGCTGCGCGCCGTAGAGCAGCGCGACGGCGCCGCTGAGCGTTTCGATCAGCAGGACCCGTCGCTGCAGCTGTTCGTCGGGCGGCGCCAGGGCCGCGCTGACCTTCATCCCGGTCAGCACGGCGACCGCGACCGCGAAGACGATCACCGAACTGGTCGCGTAGTCGTGGTTGGGCCCCTGGCCGGCGTTGCCGGTGACGGGAACGGCGATCACCCCGATCAGCGACGGGATCAGCAGAACGGCGTGCCAGACCCAGCGCACGGTGAGCCGCAGCGACACCGCGACCACGCCGGAGAAGACGGTGACCGCGACCCAGCCCCGCGCCATCTCCGACGCGCCGACCGCGTCACCCAGCGTCGCGGTGCCGATCAGCCGGGACACCGCGATGCCGGAGTCGTCGGCCGCCTGGATCGCGATCATCGCCGCCGCCGCGCCCACCCACAGCAGCGACACCCGCTCGATGACGCAGTGGACCCGGAACGTCTTGGGGTCAAGCAGGCCACTGTCGTCGGGACGGGCCGTCGTCACGATGTAGGCGAGGGCGCCCATGACCACCGCACCGGACAGCGTGGCGGTGAAATAGCCGAGGACCTCGGCGACGCTGGTCGCCCACCCCGGGAAGGAGTCACCCGTCGCGACGAAGCGCCGGTTTCCCGATGCCAGCGCGTAGCCGGTGAGGGCGCCGAGCGCGGCGACGCAACCGGCGAGCAGCGCCCATCCGCTTGTGTGCCGCGCGGCCGCCTGGCTCGAGCCCATCGTCGCCGCCTTCCGCTACCCAGCGAACTTCACGACCCAGTCTACGACCTTTGGTAGTACCGAAGTCGCAGCCGCGGGACCTATCGGCCAGTATCCGCGGCGCTCAGGCCGCGCCGTCCGTCGGGTAGAGATGCCCGCGGCGGCGGCCACGTGCCGCGTTCTCGGGCAACACGAGATCGTCCGGTTCCTGCACGCCGCTCGATCGGGGGGTGGGCTCGCTGGGCCGCGTGGCGCGCCAGACGAGCAGCGCCAGCGCGGTGCCCACCAGGACCGGAAGGTGCGTCAGGAGCCGCGAGACGCCCACCGCGCCCGACGCGAGGTCACCGACGACGAACCCGGTGAGGACGACGCTGAAAACGGCCAGCACGGCGGCCAGCCCGGAGGCGGCCGCGGGGTGCAACGCCGCGACGATCATCCCCGCGCCCAGGGCGGCCGTCCAGGCGGTCGACTCGTGGAGCAGGTGCCCGTGGGTCGGCATCCCCACGTCGGCGCCGAGACCCTGGGCGGCGGCCAGTCCGATCTGCAGCGCGCCCACCACGCCGAGCGTCCACCGCGGCCCGGCCGCCGTGGCCCACGCCCGCAGGCGTGTCCGGGTCGGGGTTCGGTCGCGCGGTGGCGGCGCGGCGACGACCTGCGAACGGCCGACGAGCCGGCGCAACTGCTGGGTCTGCTCGACGGCCCGGGAATACCAGTCGCGGCAGCCGGCGCACGACGCGACGTGCTCGTCGACGCGCGATGCGGGGACAGGTTCGCGTTCCCCGTCGATCCGCGCCGACAGCGCCTCGCGGGCGACGTCACAGTTCACGTATCAATAGTCGCGCACGCGCACCCTTTTGTTCCCGCCGGGCAACGGACCCGGCCGGTGGGCCCGCTACGCCGCCGACTCGGGCTCGGTGAGCTCGTCGAGGTCGGGCAGCGGGCGGCGGCAGATCTCGGTGGCCTCGTCGGCGGGCACGCCGAACATGACGAGCACATCGCGGGTCAAGCGATCGGCCGCCTCGCTGCCGTCGCGGTCGGGCTGGTCGTGCAGCAGTTGGCCCAGACCCAGTAGCGCACCGCCGGCCGCTGCCAGGGCGAGCGCGGGGTCGTCGACGGCGAACCGGCCGGCGTGCGTCCCGTTCGTGATGTCGCGCAGAGCGCGTGGGGCTAGGCCGCGGTCCGCCGAGATCAGCCTCAGCCCGGTGTTGAGCAGCACCTTGCACGTTTCCGGGCGCCGCCGGAACATCCGCCCGACCAACCGGAAGCTTCGGGCGAACGTCTCGGCCGGGTCCTCGCCTTCGGCGGCGAACTTGTCGAGCACCGCGCCGAGTTCGTCGAGCGCCTCGTTGACCGCGGCCTCGAACAGCGCCTCCTTGCTGTCGAAGTGGTTGTAGAACGACCCCATCCCGACGTCGGCGGCCTGGGTGATCTCCAGCACCGGCACGTTCAGCTTGCCGGCGGCGACGAAGGCCTGCCCGGCGCGGAT
>NZ_JBYCLG010000184.1:0-6432 GCF_057473785.1 Mycobacterium sp. TH-M103 | reverse complement strand
CGCGCAGCTGGCCCGCGAGGCGCTCGACACCAACTGGGTCAAGCTCGAGGTGATCGCCGACGAACGCACCCTGCTCCCCGACGCGCTCGAATTGGTCCGGGCCGCGGAGCAACTGGTCGACGATGGATTCGTCGTCCTGCCCTACACCAACGACGACCCGGCCCTGGCGCGCCGGCTGGAGGACACCGGGTGCGCGGCGGTGATGCCCCTGGGCTCGCCGATCGGGACGGGCCTGGGCATCGGCAACCCGCACAACATCGAGATGATCGTCGCCCGGGCCGGCGTGCCGGTGGTGCTCGACGCCGGCATCGGCACGGCCAGCGACGCCGCGCTGGCGATGGAACTGGGTTGCGACGCCGTGCTGTTGGCCACGGCCGTGACCCGGGCCGCCGATCCGCCGGCCATGGCCGCCGCGATGGCCGCCGCCGTCACCGCCGGCCACCTGGCCCGGCGCGCGGGTCGGATCCCCAAGCGGTTCTGGGCGCAGGCGTCGTCGCCGGAGCGATGACGGTCGTGGCGATGGAACGTTATGTCGCGCTGGGCAGTTCGATGGCCGCCGGTCCCGGTATCCGGCCCCGCGCCGCGGACGCGCCACGCTGGTCGGGCCGCTCGGCGCGCAACTACCCGCACCTGGTCGCCCAACGCTGCAACCTGAAACTGGTCGACGTCACGTTCTCCGGCGCGACCACCGCGCACGTGCTCGCCGAGCGCCAGCACGGCCGGCCACCCCAGATCGACGCGCTGGACGGGTCGGAAACGTTGGTGACGATCACCGTCGGCGGCAACGACGTCGGCTACGTTCCCCTGCTCATGGCCGCCGCGCTGCCGCGCCCGGTCCGGCGGCTGCCGGTGCTGGGCGGTCGCATCGCGGAGTTGCTGGACCGCGACGCCCGCGAGCGTGCCCTGGAGCAGGTTTTCGACGCGCTGTGCGCCGTCGGTGCCGCCGTGCGGCAGCGTGCCGCGTACGCACGGGTCTGCTTCGTCGACTATTTGACGATCCTGCCACCCGCGGACGTCGCGGCGCCCCCGCTCACCGCGGCGGATGCCGGCCTGGGCCGCCATGTGGCCGCCGCCCTCGAACGGCTCACGGCCGACGCGGCGGCGGCTACCGGCTGCGAACTCGTCGGCGCCGCCGCGGCCAGCCGGGCGCATCACGCGTGGTCGGCCGACCCCTGGACGACCAGGCCCGGGCTACCGCTACGGGGCCGGCCGGCGCCGCTGCACCCCAATGCCGCCGGGATGCGCGCGGTCGCCGAACTCGTTGTCGCCCAAGCGTAGTCAGCCGTTGTTCCGCCACCACTCATAGAGCGCGGGGACGTCGTTGTTGGACGCCCGGATGTAGCTCAACACGTTCTTGGCGTCGACGGTCCAGATGACCTCGGCGGCGTCCTGGAAGGACCCGCACGCCACCTGCCCGGCGTTACTGGTGGCGGAGCTGCCCTGGTGCCACTTCGTCGGGGACTTCTCGTTCCCGCAGTTGGCCAGGGTTTCCTCTTTGATGCTGGTTTTGAACATGTTGCCCAGATCGTTGCCATTGCTGAACAGGATGTACTTCGCCTCGGCGGGCCCGTTGGGATCGCGGCTCTGGCCGCACTGCAGCGAGGCCAGCTGGCCCGGTGCGATGGGTTGGGGGGTGCAGTCTTTCAGTTCGTACCCCTTCGACAGCGTGTTGGACAGCGTGTCGATGTCGGACTGGTTTCCCGTGTTGGGATCGGCGGTGGCGGGGGCGGCGCCCGTGCAGACCAGGCCGAGCGCGAGCACCGTGAGCGCCGCGATCCGCAGTGCATTGCTGGAATGGGACAAACCGAAACTCCTGAACCGGGATCAGTAGGGCTATGCGCCGACTATGCCATACCCCGGCCCTGTTGCCTTCCGTTCGGGATCGTGGCGACCGTCAAGTCCGGTCAGGTCAACGCGCTATGGGCCCAGGGGCGTTACGTCGAGGCGCAGGCCTCCGCCGACAGTGCCAAGAAGTGGGTGATGTGGTCGGTCATCATCGCCTGGTCGTCATCGCGATCAACGTGATCCCGGCTCTGGCGGGCGCCTTCAACGCCTCCGACACCAGCACGGCGATGCTTGCCGCGATGTTCTGAAGCGGGGCTCGCGCTGATAGTGACCCGCCGGGGGCCGGTCGCGGCGGGCCTGGGGGCGTCGCTGGCGGTGGCCGCGGCCGCGGCGGCGGTGTGTGGCGCGGTCTGGGTGGGCGACCCGACGACGCCTAACGGCCCGCTGCCGGTCTGCCCGACCAAGGAGCTGCTGGGAATCGACTGCCCCGGCTTCGGCAGCCTGCGCATGCTGTACTGCCTGCTGCACGGCGATCTGCTCGGCGCCACCCGGTTCAACGCGCTGGACCTGCTGGCGGTGGTGCTGTCGGCGTGGGCGTACCTGGCGTGGACCTACGGTCGGGTGGCGGGTGGTCGGCGGCGGTGACACTGGTCATGGTGAGGGGCTGGTTGGTGGTGCGCAACATGCCGTTCGCGCCGTTGCACGCACTACACGCCTGATCCGGGTCTAACCTGGGGCGCGATGCTGAACAAATCAAAGCCGCCCGCGGCGGTACTGGCAGTCGTCGCCCTGGCCGCGCTGTCGACCGGCTGCTCCCACTGCTCCACCAAATACCAGCAGGCGACCGGCAACGCCGACGCGGTGAAGTTCGCGACCACCCTGCATCGCAAGGTCACCACCGACGCGATGATGGCGCGCCTGTCCAAACTGCAGGACATCGCCAACGCCAACAACGGCACCCGGGCCGTCGGTACGCCCGGGTACGAGGCCAGCGTCGACTATGTCGTCGAGACGTTGCGCCACAGCGGTTTCGACGTCCAGACGCCCGAGTTCTCGGCGCGCGTCTTCCACGCCGAGAAGCCGGTGGTGACGGTCGGCGGCGCGACCGTGGAGGCGCACGCGCTGGAGTTCAGCCTGGGCACCCCGGCGGACGGGGTGAGCGGCCCGCTGGTGGTCGTCCCCGCCACCGGAGATGCGTCGGGCTGCAAGCCCGCTGACTACGACCGGTTGCCGGCGCGCGGCGCGGTGGTGCTGGTGGACCGCGGCACGTGCCCCTTCGCGCAGAAGGAGGACGCAGCCGCCCAGGCCGGCGCGGTGGCGATGATCGTCGCTGACAACGTCGACGAACAGCAGATGGGTGGCACGCTCGGGGCCAACACCGACGTCAAGATCCCGGTGGTGAGCGTCACCAAGTCCACCGGCCTGCGACTGCGCGCCCAGCCGGGCCCGACCACGATCAAGCTGGTTGCCTCCAGCCAGAACTTCAAAGCCCGCAACGTGATCGCCCAGACCAAGACGGGCTCGCCCACCGATGTCGTGATGGCGGGCGCGCATCTGGACAGCGTGGCCGCCGGGCCCGGGATCAACGACAACGGATCCGGGGTCGCCGCGGTTCTGGAAACCGCGGTCCAGCTAGGGAATTCGCCGCAGGTGCACAACGCGGTGCGGTTCGGATTCTGGGGTGCCGAGGAACTCGGGCTCATCGGCTCGCGCAACTATGTCGAGTCCCTGGACGTCAAGGGACTCAAAGCCATTGCTCTGTATCTGAATTTCGACATGCTGGCATCGCCCAACCCCGGCTACTTCACCTACGACGGGGACCAGTCGCTGCCGGCGGATTCCCGCGGCCAGCCGGTGGTGCCGGAGGGCTCGGCCGGTATCGAACGCACGCTGGCCGCCTACCTGGACAACGCCGGCAAGACCGCGCAGGACACCGCGTTCGACGGGCGCTCGGACTACGACGGGTTCACGCTGGCCGGCATCCCCGCGGGCGGGCTGTTCTCCGGGGCCGAGAGCAAGAAGTCCGAGGAGCAGGCCAAGCTGTGGGGCGGCACCGCCGGCCAGCCCTTCGACCCCAACTATCACGAGAAGACCGACACCCTCGACCACATCGACCGCAGCGCACTGGGGATCAACGGTGGGGGTGTGGCCTACGCGGTCGGTCTTTACGCCCAGGATGTCAAGGGCCGCAATGGCGTTCCGGTGATGGCGGACCGGACTCGGCACCTGCTGGCCAAGCCCTGAGCCACGATCCGGGTCGGTCTTGCCGCTGACCGGGCGGCCACGCGGAGTCCATCGGGGCGAGCGGTCCGATCGCCGTGTCAGACCCCTCTGGTTTACTCGCTTGTATGTTCGAAGGGCAGGCGGCTCCGGCGGGCTTGGTGGATCGGATCACGGCTGCCGCGCGGACGGAGAACAGGGCGGCCGCGGCGGGTTTGGTGGCCATCGGGGAGTTGTTCGGGTATCGGCTGGCCCAGAGTGAGGAGGCCGAGGACTGGGCGATCGACACGATGGCGGCGGTGGCCGCCGAGGTGGGGGCGGCGTTGCGGATCGGGCAGGGGTTGGCCGCCAGCCGGGTGCACTATGCGCGGGCCATGCGCGAGCGGTTGCCGCAGGTGGGGGCGGTCTTTGCGGCCGGGGATATCGACTTCCGGTTGTTCGCCACCATCGTCTACCGCACCGACTTGATCACCGATCCGGACATTTTGGCTGCCGTGGATGGGCAGTTGGCGGTGGCGGTGGCGCGGTGGCCCTCGATGACGCGGAGCCGGGTGGCCGGGGCCGTCGACAGGATCGTGGCCCGGGTCGACGCCGATGCGGTGCGGCGTCGGCGTGAGGAACGGCCCGGGCGCCGGGTGGAGTTCGACGAGGGGGTGGGCGGGCTCTCACAGTTGCGCGGCTACGTGCTGACCCCGGATGCCCGCGCGCTCGATCAACGGTTGGACAAGCTGGCGGGCACGGTGTGTGCCGGGGACCCGCGCTCGCGGGTTGAGCGGCGCGCGGATGCCCTGGGGGCGTTGGTCGGCGGGGCGGATCGGCTGGGGTGTCGCTGCGGGCGCGACGATTGCCCGGCCGGGGGCGGGGCGGGGGCGCCGCCGGTGGTGGTCCATGTGCTGGCCGAACAATCCACCGTGCACGGCGGTGGGGCGCCGGGGTCGCAGGTGTGCGCCGACGGCTTGATCAGCCCGGACCTGGTGGCCGAACTCGCGGCGACGGCCACACTCGTGCCGCTGGTTCATCCCGGGGACGCCGCCCCCGAGCCGGGCTATGTGCCGTCGAAGGCGTTGGCCGATTTCGTGCGCTGCCGGGACCTGACGTGCCGCTGGCCCGGCTGCGAGCGTCCGTCCTTTGACTGCGAGCTCGACCGCACCATCCCGTATGCCCAGGGTGGGCCGACCCACGCGGCAAACCTCAAGTGTTACTGCAAAACTCACCATCTGGTCAAAACTTTCCTAGGCTGGGCCGAAAAGCAGCTGCCCGACGGCACCCTGATCCTGACCGCCCCGTCCGGGCACACCTATGTCACCACCCCGGGCAGCGCGTTGCTGTTCCCGAGTTTGGCGCGCGCGGTCGGGGGCTGCCCGGCCCCCGAAATCGACATCCCACCCCAGGGCTACTGCGGCGACCGCAGCGCGACGATGCCCAGACGCCGGCGCACCCGCCCCCAGGACCGCGCCTATCGCGTGGCGGCCGAACGCCGAAGAAACCGCGAAGCCCGCGCGGCCCGAAAATCCGCCAGCCACATCTACTTCGGACCCGCACCGCCCGCAGCTGACGACGACCCGCCGCCGTTCTGACTCGCATCGCGGCGGACGCCTACCGGCCAGTCGGCTGCGCCGACGCGCGGCCGAGCCCGCCGGCGTCCTACTGCCCGGCCAGCAACACCATCGTGGTGGACCTGCCCGCGCTCGCCTCGATGGCGAAGGTCGAAGGCGTGCGGCAGCACGCGTTGCCGCAGGGCGACGACACCGCGCTGTCGATCGTGATGTCGCGATACGCGCTGGCGGTGCAGCGCGAACGCGGCCTGCCGATGCACAGCCCGTGGACGGCGCTGCGGACGGCATGCCTGACCGGCGTGGTGCACCGCAGGATGGCCGAGCCCGTCGACCCGTCCGCGCAGCACCAACTGCTGCTGACCGCCGGCGATCTCGACGAGGCGGTCGCCGGCTTGCTGACCAACCACCTGGTCGCCAGCGACGCCGACGGCGCCGGCGTGCCGGCGGGTTTCATCCCGATCGCCGCGTTCCGGGGCGGCGTGGTCGGCGACATGGACGCGTGTTACTCCCGTTATCCCGGATGAGTGATGGCGAAGCGATTCAGCCGATTTCGCCGAGGCGGGGGATCAATTCGTCCCCGAGGCGGCGGATGAAGCCGACCGGGTCCGGGTTGCCGGGCAGCGGACCCGCGTTGATCATCCCGATGCCGAGCGCGGCGTAGCGTTCGACCGTCCGCAGGTACTCGTCGGGGGCGGCGAACGGATCGGCCGGCACGCCGACCGCCTTGCGGATCTCGGCGGGGTCCCTGCCGACCGCGTCGCAGTGCCGGTGCAAGACGTCGACCTTGTGCTGCAACTCGCCGGGATCGCTGGTCGTGCTGTTCCAGACGTCGGCGTACTGCGCGACCAGGCGCAGCGTCTTGCGCTCGCCG
>NZ_JBYCLG010000183.1:0-2757 GCF_057473785.1 Mycobacterium sp. TH-M103 | reverse complement strand
TACACCAGCGCTGACCTTCACCAACACCTCACCCGGCTCGACCACCACACCCCTGCCGCATGACCCCCGACGAATTAACGGGCAAGACCACTAAGTCGACAGCGCGATCATCCCGGTGGGAGCGGCGCGGGTGGATGGCTGGTCCGTCTCCCCCGCAGCCGGACCGCGCCCTCGACGAGCACCGCACCCCACAGGAACCCGCCCAGGACCCAGAGCTGTTGCCGTAGAGGGTCGCGTTGATCACGCTCGCGGTGGAGACCACCGCCGCGACGCCGATCAGGTTGAAACCCGCCGGGCCCAGGAACGGTCGCGCGGCGACGGCCAGCGCGTAGTCACGGCCGATCTGGGCGAGGTCGAGGTTGTCGACGGCGGCGAAGGCGACCAGGACGTAAAGGGCGATCACCACGCCGATCGAAATCCCTTACGCCAGCGGCAGGCTGCGCCGCGGATCCTTCGCGTCCTCGGCGGCGTTGGCGATCAGCTCGAAACCCTCATACCCCAGTAAGATCAGCGCACCGGCGTAAACAACCACGTCGGGCCCAGCACCGAGAAGATGCCGCCATCGACCATGCCGGCGATGCCGATCGACACCAGCGCCGCCACACCGAGTTCGCCTGCGGGACGCCGTCCGCTGGTGTCGGAGGGGCGCGCGGACGGCATCCGCCAACGACAGGGCGTGGTCAGCGGTGCCGGGGCGGCGCCGCGACCAGCACCTCGACCTGGGCGCGCGAGAGGGTGGCCACGCTTCCGTCGGGCAGGCCCAGGATGCGGTCCGCGGCCAGCCCGTGCAGCCGGAACCGGGTCGTCAGGGCGTCGATCGCGCGCTGTCGCGCGGGCTCGTCGCCGGCCTGCAGCGCGGCCAGCACCTTCGAGTTCGTGCGCGCGGCAAGGCCGTAGATCAGGTCGGCGGCCCCTTCGGGGTCGAACGTGTCGAACACCCCCTCGCCGACCCCCTGGGCGACCAGCCGCGTCAGCAGAGGCAAGAACAGCGCCTCCTCGGCGGCCAGGACCCGCCCGTACAGGTGGGCGTTGTCCGGGTGCAGCAACGACGCCATCGCGGCCAGCTGCTCCGGTGCCGCCATGCGCATCTTGACGTCGAAACCGGCCCGCAGCGCGGCGTTGAGCCGGGCCAGCGCGTCACCCTCGCATTCGGCGACGGCCATTTCGACCGCGTCGAAAGCCGAGCGCGCGCCGCGTTCGGCCAGCGCCGCGATCAACGCCTCCTTGGACGGAAACCAGTGGTAGAACGCCCCTTTGGAGATACCGGCGGCGGCGATCAGATCGTTGAGGCTGACGTTGTCATAGCCGCGCCGCAAAAACAGCCCCGCCGCCAGGTCGAGCAGTTCGGCGCGGCGGACGTCGGGATGCTTAACGACCCGGGGCACGCGGGCGGTCCTCGGGCTTCCAGCCGACATAGGTCAGATACATTCCGGCCGCGGCCAGGCCGAGGAACAACGCCCAAATCACCGCGGTCACCCCCGCCCCGTAGAGCGCCTTGCCGGCGGCGTCGTAGGCCCCGGGAACGGTCAGCAGCAACACCCCGCGTATCGCCAGGAACCAGCCCAGCAGCGACACGATGATGGCCGCGGGACCGCGCCAGTACTGGTGGAACGCGATGATCACCAGGCCGAACATCAGAAGGATCGCGCCGAACAGCCACGACCACATCGGGTTCGCCTGGAACTCGGTGAACAGCGTGCGCACGTAGGAGCCGCGCACAGCGACCGTGGTCGGCACGACGGTGAAGAACGGGCCCAGCACCCGGGCGAACATGCGGGTGCGGAGCGCCGACTGCTGCGGTGTGGTCATTGCTCTACCTCCAGGCTCGTCGCCGATGGTAATCGACCGGTGGTCGGTATACCAGACCACCGGTCGGATCGGCGCGCGGCTAGGCTTCCTCCGAGGCGAGACGGAGGTGACCGCTTGGAGACGCGCGATCGGGTGCTGATCACCGTCACCGAACTCGCCGCCCTCATCGAGGCGGGCGCTGCGCTGAGCGTCCTGGACGTGCGGTGGCGGCTCGACGAGCCCGACGGGCGGGCGGCCTACGGGCGGGGTCACCTGCCGGGCGCGGTGTATGTGTCCCTCGAGGACGAACTCAGCGACCACACCGTCGCCGGCCGCGGACGTCACCCCCTGCCGTCGGGCCGCGACCTGGAGGCGGCCGCGCGCCGGTGGGGCGTCCGGCACGACGACGTGGTCGTGGTGTACGACGACTGGAATCGAGCGGGCTCCGCGCGGGCGTGGTGGGTGCTGACCGCGGCCGGGCTTGCCGACGTGCGCATCCTCGACGGCGGGCTCGACGCCTGGCGGTCGGCCGGACACCGGCTCGAAACCGGCCACTCCACGCCGCAAGTGGGGAATGTGACTGTGCCGCACGATGATTTGTATTCCGGTCGCCGGCCCACGTTGACCGCCGAGCAGTCGGGGTCGAGGCAGCTGCCGCTGCTGGACGCGCGGGCGCCCGAACGCTTCCGCGGCGACGTCGAGCCGCTCGACCCGGTCGCCGGGCACATCCCGGGCGCAACGAACCTGCCCAGCGGCGACGTCCTGGCGCCCGACGGCACGTTCCTCGGCGACGAGGCGCTGCGCCGGCTGCTGGCCGACCGCGGCGTCGACGGCGAGGTGGGCGTGTATTGCGGCTCGGGGATCACCGCCACGATCACGATCGCGGCGCTCGCCGCGACGGGCCGCCGGGCGGCGCTGTATCCGGGGTCGTGGTCGGAGTGGAGTTCGGATCCGGCCCGCGCCGTGAGC
>NZ_JBYCLG010000182.1:0-5517 GCF_057473785.1 Mycobacterium sp. TH-M103 | reverse complement strand
AATACCTTCACAAGTCGAGCACGAACCGCAATGCCTGCACCGCCAACTCAACAAGGGCAAAAGCCTGCACGCTCTGCGTCGTGATCTCTTCGCCCATCAAGGCCATGTCCGGCGCCGACACCTCGATGACCAGGTCGACCAGGCGCTGTGTCTCAACCTGATCACCAACGCCTCGGTACTGTGGACCACCGCTTACCTTGGTGACTCCCTCGATGCCCTGCGCTCCGAGGGCCACCCGGTCACCGACGAGGCCACCGCGCACCTGACACCCGCGCAGCACGACCACATCAACTTCTACGGCACCTAATCCTTTGACGTCGAAACCGAATTGCGTCGCCAAGGACGCCGGCCACTTCGCTCACCAGCCGCCCGAACTCCAACAACCCCGCCTCCGGATCAAGGGTGTCAAGGGACCAGATCCGCTCTGTTGCTGAGAGAACCCGAACTCCCGCCGCGAGCCGGCCAAGCCGGGACCCGACGACCAGCTCTGGTCCGCGGCGCCGCCGGTTACTCGGAACCGGCCACCAGGCGGCGCAGTTGTCGAACATGCAGGAACTCGATCACCGGCATCCCCGCGGTGACGGCGCCGGCCAGGCCGTAGCCGATCCAGGACGGGCCGTCGTGGCCGACGGCCATCAGGTAGGTCGCCGTCGCAACGGCGACCAGCGCGACGCCCATCGTGCCCGCCAGCAGCACGGTGCCGCGCAGCCACACGCGATCCACCGCCTCGCCGGACCACTCGGCGGCCGAATCCGCCGCCTGCACCCGCGGCTGGCGCGTCCGCTCCCCCATCGTGCGCGCCGTCGCGGAGAAACCGGTGCGCAGCGCGGCGCCACCGACCGGGCCGCGCGCCGCCCCGGCGGTCGGCCGGGCGGGCGGCTCCTCCTGGGCCGTGCGGCGAGCACGCAACAGCACCGGGATGGCCCCGGCGATGATCAGCGCGGAAACGATGATGACCGCGTACAACACCCAGGTGGTGTGCGTGCTGCTGCCGGACGTCTTGTGGAAGCCGCGGCCCAGGTCCACCAGCGCGACGGCCGCGGCGACGCTCACGCCAAGCACCACCAGCCAGATCGCCGCGCAGGCCCCGATCAGGAGGCGGTCGATCGCGTCCGGCGGAACGGTGTCCGAGCCACGCCGATAGGAGTATCTGCTGACCATCAGCAGCTCGTCTGCGGTGCGTCGTTGGAGTTCGAGGACAGCACGGTGCCGTCGCTCGTGGTGATCGAGCAGTTGAGCCGGCTGAGCCGGAACAGGCTGGACGCCTCGACCGAGCCCACGTCGGACTGCGAGATCGGCGTGACGGTCATCGACCAGGGAATGTACACGTTGTGCTGCGTGCGCCGGCGACCGGAGGCGTCGACGTAGGTCACCGAGATGATGTCCCCCGGCGCCTTGGTGCCGGTCACCGAATAGGTGACCTGCCGCGGACCGGCCGGGGTTGTTGTCGTTGTCGTCGGCGGGGGCGCCGCGGCGGTCGAGGTGGCCGGCGGCGCCGCCGAGGTGCTCACCGGCGGGGGCGGCGGTGGCGGCGGGGTCACCGTCACCGTCTGGGTTTCCGTGGCGGTGGGTGGCGGCGGCGGTGGTGGTGGCGGCGGGGGCTTCGTCGTGGTGATCTGATCCTGGATCGGCGGGATGGAGGGGGTGGTGGTGGCGGGGTTGGCGAGCTTGCTGGTGTCGGTACGCGCGACGAGCAGCGACACCGACACCACGAGCGCGATCGCCGCCACGATCGCGGCGACGCCGACCACCCACGGCCAGCGCGGGGCGCGATGTTCATCGTCCGGTTCGGGCGACTCGTCGTAGTCGTCGTACTCGTAGAGCCGAAGATCGGCCGGCACGTAGGGGCCGCTGGTGAAGTGCTCGGACTCCGGTGCCGAATAGGCCCGGGAGTATGCGTCGGTCTGGCCGGCCCGCTCCGAGGCCGCCATCTCGGCGTCGTCGAAGGGTTCGAGCTCCTCCACCGGCCCGGCTTCGTCGCCGTGTTCGCTGTCAGTATCCGGTTCGGGGCTGAGCTTGCTGACGGAATCCGGTTCTTCAGGTTCCCATCCCGGGGGGTTCGGCCCGCTCATCTTTGCCTGCCCTGTCCAACTGCGTAACAAGCGCGCGGGGCTCCACGGTCACATCGTTGCGCGCGCACTTCACAAGTTCTCATCCTGCCTGGACAAACCCTACCGAACCGAAAGCGGCAAAAACGTCCTGGCGAACCGGCCGCCGGTCACGTGATCCGATTGTGACCTTCGGGTGCGAAATCAGTGCTTCTCGGGTCCGATGTAGTACTCGAAGACCAACCCGCCCACCGAGGCGAGGATGAACACCACCCCGGCGGTGAGCAGCCAGGGCAGCCACAGCGCCACGCCGACCGCCGTCACCGACGCCGACAGCGCGACCAGGATCGGCCACCAGCTGTGTGGGCTGAAGAAGCCCAATTCGCCTGCGCCGTCGCTGATCTCGGCGCCCTCATAGTCCTCGGGCCGAGTGTCGAGCCGGCGTGCCACGAACCGGAAGAAGGTGGCCACGATCAGCGCCATGCCTCCGGTCAGCGCCAGCGCTGCCGTGCCCGCCCACTCCACGCCACCGGTGGCGTACAGCGACGTCAACACCCCGTACAGCACCGCGACGATGACAAAGAACCCGGCGACGAACTCGAACAGCCTCGCTTCGATATGCATTGGGGGTCCTCACCTACTGGCTTGTGGTCAATTCACCGCGGCGGGTGTCGAACGGGTGGGTGGTCACCGCCACCGGGGACTGGTTGATCGCCTGCAGCGCCTGGGCGTTGGTCTTGCCGTCCATCCGCTGGTGCAGGTAGGCCTTGAAGTCGTTCGCCGACACGACCCGGACCTCGAAGTTCATCATCGAGTGATACGTGCCGCACATCTCGGCGCAGTGACCGACGAACGCGCCGGTCCGGTTGATCTGCTCCACCTGGAAGACGTTGACCGAGTTGTTCGCCTTCGGGTTGGGCATCACGTCGCGCTTGAACAGGAACTCGGGCACCCAGAACGAGTGCACCACGTCGGCGGAGGCCAGCTGGAACTCGATGCGCTTGCCCTCGGGCAGCACGAGCACCGGGATCTCGCTGGTGGTGCCCAGGGTCTCGACCTTGTCGAAGTTCAGGTAGCTGAGGTCCTCGCCGTGGAGACCGTGGGGTGGCCCCACGAGTTCATCGCCGTGCTTGTCGACGCCCACTGGCTTGGGCGCTGCGGCCTTCTTGCGGGCGGGGTCGGCGCCGTCGTAGGTGAAGGTGCCGTCCTTGAAATCCACGCGCTGGTAACCGAACTTCCAGTTCCACTGGAAGGCCGTGACGTCGATCACCACTTCGGGGTCCTTGGCGATGTGCAGCACCTTCTCCTGGACCACCACGGTGAAGTAGAACAGCACCGAGATGATCAGGAACGGCATCACCGTGAGCACCAGCTCCAGGGGCATGTTGTAGCCGAACTGGCGGGGCAGGTCGGTGTCTGTGGCCTTCTTGCGGTGGAAGGCCGACGACCAGAAGATGAGTCCCCACACGATGCCGCCGACGGCGAGCGAGGCGATGACGGCGCCGATCCACAGCTCCCGGTTCAGGTGGGCCTCCGGGGTGATGCCTTCCGGCCAGCCCATCCCCAGCGCTTCCGACCAGCTGCAGCCACTAAGAGTGACCGCAAGCAGCCCCAGCGTCCCGGCCAGCGCCAACGGCCGGCGACGGCGGACCGGAACCCGCGGAACACTCACGGGAAGGCGGCCAAAAAGCCCTTGAAACCTGCCCTGCGACAAACGTTGCGAACGGACCTGCTCGCGAGGTGTCACGTCGGCGCCTCCATGCTCGGATATCGAATACTACGCAGCGTAGACCACGGCGCTGACGCGGGCGACGAAACCCCGGCCGCTCGGGCCGCGCGGCACGTCACGGGCCCATCGGGGCGCGTCACGCGCGGCGCCCACGCGCGCCGCCCGAGTGCGGCATACTGGGGCGCCGTGTGCGGACTGCTGGCTTTTGTCGCGGACCCGGCGGCCGGCGACGGCGCCGGTGCCTCCGACGTCGACGGTGCCGTCACCGCGGCGCTGCGGCTGATGCGGCACCGCGGTCCCGACGAGCCGGGCACCTGGACCGACCCCAGCGCCGACGGCGCGGTCGTCTTCGGCTTCAACCGGCTGTCGATCATCGACATCGCCCATTCGCACCAGCCGCTGCGCTGGGGCCCGCCCGAGCAACCCGGCCGCTACGTGCTGGTGTTCAACGGCGAGATCTACAACTACCTCGAGCTGCGCGACGAACTGGCCGCCCGCCACGACGCTGCGTTCGCCACCGACGGCGACGGCGAGGCCATCGTCGCCGGGTTCCACCACTGGGGCACCGAGGTGCTGGGCCGCCTGCGCGGCATGTTCGCGTTCGCGCTGTGGGACACGATGACGCGCGAATTGTTCTGCGCGCGTGACCCTTTCGGTATCAAGCCGCTGTTCATGGCCACCGGCGCCGGCGGCACCGCGGTGGCCAGCGAGAAGAAGTGCCTGCTGGACCTGGTCGAGCTGCTGGGATTCGAGACCGGGATCGACGAGCGGGCGGTGCAGCACTACACGGTCCTGCAGTACGTGCCCGAGCCCGAGACGCTGCACCGCGGGGTGCGCCGGCTGGAATCGGGCTGTTACGCCCGGATCCGTCCCGGCCGGCAACCGGAGGTCACCCGGTATTTCGTCCCGCGGTTCTCCGCCGAGCCGCTGACCCGCGACACCGAGCAGGCCCGCTATGACGAGATCACCGCGGTGCTGCAGGACTCGGTGGCCAAGCACATGCGCGCCGACGTCACGGTGGGCGCTTTCCTGTCCGGCGGCATCGACTCCACGGCCATCGCGGCGCTGGCCATCCGCCACAACCCGCGGCTGATCACGTTCACCACGGGTTTCGAACGGGAGGGATTCTCCGAGATCGACGTCGCGGTCGCCTCCGCGGAGGCGATCGGCGCCCGCCACATCGCCAAGGTGGTCAGCCCGGAGGAGTTCGTCGCCGCGCTGCCCGAGATCGTCTGGTACCTCGACGAGCCGGTCGCCGACCCCGCGCTGGTGCCCCTGTTCTTCGTCGCCCGCGAAGCCCGCAAACACGTCAAGGTGGTGCTCTCCGGCGAGGGCGCCGACGAGTTGTTCGGCGGGTACACCATCTATCGGGAACCGTTGTCGCTGAAGCCTTTCGACTATCTGCCGCGACCGGTCCGGCGGTCGGTGGGCAAGATGTCGGGGCCGCTGCCGGAGGGCATGCGCGGCAAGAGCCTGCTGTACCGCGGATCGCTGACGCTCGAGGAGCGCTACTACGGCAACGCCCGCAGTTTCTCCGACGCGCAGTTGCGCGCCGTGCTGCCCGGTTTCCGCGAGGACTGGACGCACACCGACGTCACCGCCTCGGTGTACGCCCGATCGGCCGGCTGGGACCCGGTGGCCCGTATGCAGCACCTCGACCTGTTCACCTGGCTGCGCGGCGACATCCTGGTCAAGGCCGACAAGATGACGATGGCCAACTCGCTGGAGCTGCGGGTGCCG
>NZ_JBYCLG010000181.1:0-9871 GCF_057473785.1 Mycobacterium sp. TH-M103 | reverse complement strand
CTCGTCGATCTTCGCGTTGAACAGCGCCATCAGGTACTTCCACGCTTTGACGAACGGGTTGGCCATGAGTAGCTCCACCTTCGCTTCCTGTGGGCCCGCTGCCCGAGGGCCGGCGGGGCCGTGTGTCGGACGCGGCCAGGGTGCGTGCGCCCGCCCTGTCGCTCAATTTAACGGGTCGGCACTGATAGCCCCACCCTTGCAGCTCGAACCCGGGACGTCCGATCCGGGCGTTTCAGGCCACGGCCAGGGACGGCACCGGCGGGATGACGACCTTGGTGTCGGCGTCGATGGTCGTGCCGCCGGGCCCACTGCCCGGCGCGGCGCGGACCGCACGCTCCTCGCTGGCCATCCGCTCGCCGGCGTCGGTCAGCACCGCGGACAGCGGCACGTCCAGCGCGTGGCAGATCGCGTTGAGCAACTCGCTGGAAGGCTCCTTGCGACCGCGCTCGACCTCGGACAGATATCCGAGGCTCACCCGCGCCGAATCGGACACCTCGCGCAGCGTCCGGCCCTGCGTCATCCGGGCCCCGCGAAGCACGTCGCCGATAACCTCGCGCACCAATGGCGGCATCCTGCTCTCCTTCAGTCCAGGCTCTTCACAGGGTGAACGGCGGCGGCGGTGGCGTTGGTTCCCGTTCGCGCCCGGCGATCAGCGGGGCGTGCGCCGAACTTCGCGGACGGTCGAGATCACATAGTCGATCCCGGTGACCACCGTGAGTACGATCGCGGCGGCCATCACCACAGCCGCCGCGATCCGGAAGGGCCCCGACAGCGGGAGCACGAACAACCCGATCGCGACCGACTGGACGACGGTCTTGAGTTTGCCGCCCCAGCTGGCCGGGATCACGCCGCGCCGGATCACCGCCAGGCGCAGCAGGGTCACCCCGACCTCGCGGGTCACGATCACCCCGGTCACCCACCACGGCAGGTCGCCCAGCATCGACAGCGCGATCAGGGCCGAGCCGATCAGCGTCTTGTCGGCTATCGGATCGACGAAAGCGCCGAATTCCGTTGCCATGCCGTAATTGCGCGCCAGCAGGCCGTCGAACCGGTCGGTGATGCCCGCGACCGCGAAGATGGCGAAGGCCACGATGCGGCCGACGATCTGGTGACCGTCGCCCACGAACAGGGCGAGCAGGAAGACCGGAACGAGCATCAACCGCACGCCGGTCAGGACATTAGCGAGGTTGGCTATCCGGGCGCGATCTGAGATCGGACTCGTTTGAGGGTGCCCGGACACGGCAACAGAATAGCGGTTGACCAGTTCACACGTCCCTGATGTCGATACTGTTACCCGTGACCGAAAGCCCTGAGGACCACCGTCCGGTAGTCCGGCGCGCGCGCACATCCGACGTCCCCGCGATCAAGCGGCTCGTCGACACCTACGCGGGCAAGATCCTGCTGGAAAAGAACCTGGTGACTCTCTACGAGGCCATCCAGGAGTTCTGGGTGGCCGAATGCCCCGAGAAGCCGGGCGAGGTGGTCGGCTGCGGGGCGCTGCACGTGATGTGGGCCGACCTCGGCGAGATCCGCACCGTGGCGGTCGATCCCGCCATGACCGGGCGGGGCATCGGGCACGCGATCGTCGACCGGCTCCTCGAGGTCGCCCGCGAGCTGCAGCTGGAGCGGCTGTTCGTGCTGACCTTCGAGACCGAGTTCTTCGGCCAGCACGGGTTCACCGAGATCGAGGGCACGCCGGTCACCGCGGAGGTCTTCGAGGAGATGTGCCGGTCCTACGACATCGGTGTCGCCGAGTTCCTGGACCTGAGCTACGTCAAGCCCAACATCCTGGGCAACTCCAGGATGCTGCTGGTGCTCTGAGCGCGCGCTACTCGTCGTCGGGGTCGCCGCCGTCGGCGTCGCTGCCGCCGCGGATCAGGGCCAGCGTGCCGGCCAGCTCGTCGGGCTTGACCAGCACCTCGCGCGCCTTGGAGCCCTCCGAGGGCCCGACGATGCCGCGGGTCTCCATCAGGTCCATCAGCCGGCCGGCCTTGGCGAACCCGACACGCAGCTTGCGCTGCAGCATCGAGGTGGACCCGAACTGGCTGGACACCACCAGCTCGACCGCCTGCAGGAACACGTCCATGTCGTCGCCGATGTCGGGGTCGACGTCGGTGCGCTCCCCCGTCGGTTTGGCGGTGGTGACGCCCTCGGTGTACTCGGGTTCGGCCTGGTCCTTGCAGGCGGTGACGACGGCCTGGATCTCCTCGTCGGTGATGAACGCGCCCTGCAGCCGGATGGGTTTGCCCGCGCCCATCGGCAGGAACAGGCCGTCGCCCATGCCGATCAGCTTCTCCGCGCCGGCCTGGTCCAGGATCACGCGGCTGTCGGTGAGCGAGGAGGTGGCGAATGCCAGCCGCGACGGCACGTTGGTCTTGATCAGGCCGGTGACCACGTCGACCGACGGCCGCTGCGTGGCCAGCACCAGGTGGATGCCCGCGGCGCGGGCCTTCTGGGTGATGCGCACGATGGCGTCCTCGACATCGCGCGGCGCGGTCATCATCAGGTCGGCCAGCTCGTCGACGATCGCGACGACGTACGGGTACGGCCGGTATACGCGCTGGCTGCCCAGCGGCGCCGTGATGGCACCGGAGCGCACCTTGGCGTTGAAGTCGTCGATGTGGCGCACCCGCGAGGCCTGCATGTCCTGGTAGCGCTGCTCCATCTCCTCGACCAGCCACGCCAGCGCGGCCGCGGCCTTCTTGGGCTGGGTGATGATCGGGGTGATCAGGTGCGGGATGCCCTCGTACGGCGTCAGCTCGACCATCTTCGGGTCGATCAGGATCATCCGGACCTCTTCGGGGGTGGCCCGGGCCAGCAGCGAGATCAGCATGGAGTTGACGAAGCTGGACTTGCCGGACCCGGTGGACCCGGCGACCAGCAGGTGGGGCATCTTGGCCAGGTTCGCCGAGATGAAGTCGCCCTCGATGTCCTTGCCCAGCCCGATCACCAGCGGGTGGTGGTCGCGGCGGGTCGACGGGGCGGTGAGCACGTCGGCCAGCCGCACCATCTCCCGGTCGGTGTTGGGCACCTCGATGCCCACGGCGGACTTGCCGGGGATCGGGGCCAGCATGCGCACGCTCTCGGTGGCCACCGCGTAGGCGATGTTCTTCTGCAGCGCGGTGATCTTCTCCACCTTGACGCCCGGCCCCAGCTCGACCTCGTAGCGCGTGACGGTGGGTCCCCGGGTACAGCCGGTGACGGCCGCGTCGACCTTGAACTGGGTGAGCACCTCGCCGATCGCGTCGGCCATGACGTTGTTGGCGGCGCTGCGCTTCTTGGGCGGGTCGCCGGCCACCAGCAGGCTCAGCGACGGCAGCGTGTAGGGCCCCTCGACGACCCGGTCCAGCCCGATGGTGTCCTGCTCCGCCTTGCCGCGCCGGCGGCCCTTGGCGGCGGGCTCGGGAACGGTCGGCACGTCGTCCTCGATCGGGGGCGGCCCGGCCTCGGCGTCACCGCCTGCGGAGGGCCACGCCTGCGGCTCGTTGTCGGGGTGGAAGGCCTCCTCGTCGTAGTAGCCGTCGGAGAAGTCCTCGGCGGCCGCGGGCGCCTCGTCGCCGGTTTCGTCGTACTCGTCGCCGTCGGGCTCGTCGGCGTAGTCGCGCTGGAACAGCCGGGTGCCGAACATGTCGCGCAGGACATCGGGCACCTCGCGGATCGTGGTGCCGGTCAGCAACAGCAGCCCGAACAGGGCGCCGATGAACAACAGCGGCGCGGCGATCCAGGCCGTCAACCCGTCGCGCAGCGGCCCGCCGATGGCGAAACCGACGAAACCGGCGGCGCGGCGGCGCGCGTCGGGGTCCTCCGGCGATCCCGACCACAGGTGGCACAGGCCGAGGTAGGACAGGGCGATCAGGCTGCCGCCGAGGATCAGCCGCGGCCGGGTGTCGGGGTCGGGTTGGGTCCTCATCAGCGTCACCGCCACCGCGGCGGTGACCAGCGGCAGTAGCAGGACGCCCGAGCCGATGAAGGTCCGCAACAGCGTGTCGACCCAGGCGCCGACCGGGCGCGCGGCGTCGAACCACGAGCTCGCCGCGACCACGACCGAGACGCCGAGCAGGACCAGCGCGATGCCGTCGCGGCGGTGCCCGGGCTCGATGTCACGGGCCGCGTCGCGGGCCCGCCCGATCGACCGTGCCGCGCCGCCGGTGCCGCGTGCGGTCATCAGCCAGGCCGCCCGCGCCGCCCGCCCGCAGGTCACCCCAGCGGTGACCAGGAGCGAACGCTGCCGGCGCGGGCCGGGCCGGTTCGCCTTCTTGCGGGGGGGCGCCGGTCGCGCACTTCGGGACCCGCCCCGCGAAGTGGCCTTTGACCTGCTCGTTCGGTTTCCGGAGCGGGCGACGGTCTTACTAGCCATGGCGTTCAGCGTAGTCGCAAAGACAACATCTGCACCACCCGCCACACTGGTAACGATTCGGTCGCCGGCGCCGCGCCGGGCGTGTCGGCGGGACGCGTGAGTAGGGTGATCCACGTCATTCCCGCCCGCAACGCACCCAGCCGTTCACGGAGTCCCAGGAGGCCCTCGCATGCCCGTCGTCGTCGTCGCCACCATGACCGTCAAGCCCGAATCGGTCGACACCGCCCGCGACATCCTCACCACCTCGGTCGAGGAAGTGCACGGCGAACCCGGATGCCAGCTGTATTCGCTGCACCAGTCGGGCGAGACGTTCGTCTTCGTGGAGCAGTGGGCCGACGAGGACGCGCTCAAGGCGCACAGCACCGCCCCCGCGGTCGCCAAGATGTTCACCGCGATCGGCGAGCACCTGGCCGGACAGCCCGACATCAAGATGCTGCAGCCGGTGCCCGCGGGCGACCGGGACAAGGGACAGTTGCGCGCGTAATGGCCCGTCCGCTGGAAGGAAAGGTCGCGTTCATCACCGGTGCGGCGCGCGGCCAGGGCCGCGCGCACGCGGTCCGGCTGGCCGCCGACGGCGCGGACATCATCGCGGTCGACCTGTGCGAGCAGATCGCCAGCGTCCCCTACGCCCTGGCCACCCCGGAGGACCTGGCCGCGACCGTCAAGCTCGTCGAGGACGCCGGCGCGCGCATCGTGGCCGCCCGCGGCGACGTGCGCGACCGGGCGTCGCTGTCGGCGGCCCTGCAGGCGGGCCTCGACGAGTTCGGCCGGCTCGACATCGTGGTGGCCAACGCCGGCATCGCGCCCATGCAGTCCGGAGACGACGGCTGGCGCGACGTCATCGACGTCAACCTGACCGGCGTCTACAACACGATCAAGGTGGCGATACCCACGATGGTCAGGCAGGGCAGCGGCGGGTCGATCGTGCTGATCAGCTCGTCGGCCGGGCTGGCCGGCGTCGGCAGCCCCGACGCGGGTTCGGTCGGCTACGCCGCCGCCAAGCATGGGGTGGTCGGTTTGATGCGGGTGTACGCGAATCTGCTTGCTTCGCAGTACATCCGGGTCAACTCGATCCATCCGTCGGGCGTCGAGACCCCGATGATCAACAACGAGTTCACCCGGGAGTGGCTGGCCAAGATGGCCGCCGGGACGGACACGCCGGGCGCCATGGGCAATGCCATGCCGGTGGAGGTGCTCGACGTCGAGGACATCGCCAACGCGGTGGCCTGGCTGGTGTCCGACCAGGCGCGCTACGTCACCGGCGTGACCCTGCCGGTCGATGCGGGTTTCTTGAACAAATAGTCGCTCATGGCGCGCAACCCCGTGGCCCAGACCGCCCTCGGACCGATGGTGCTGGCGGCCGTGGAACAGAACGAGCCACCCGGCCGGCGTCTGGTGGACGACGACTTCGCCGAGCTGTTCCTGCCGGCGGCGCTGCGGCGGCTCGTCGCCGCCACCCGGTTCGCCCCGATCCGCCGCCTGATGATCCGCGGGTCGGAGTGGTCCGGCCCGGGGTTGTGGGCCAGCCTGGCCTGCCGCAAACGGTTCATCGCCGACAAGCTCACCGAATCGCTGGACGACATCGACGCCGTCGTCATCCTGGGCGCCGGACTGGACACCCGCGCCTACCAGCTGACCCGGCGGGTCCGCAGGCCGGTCTTCGAGGTGGACCTGCCGGTCAACGTCGCCCGGAAGTTCACGACGGTGCGCCGGGTGCTGGGCGAGCTGCCGCTGTCGGTGCGGCTGGTGGCCCTCGACCTCGAGCGCGACGACCTGCTCACCGCGCTGGGCGAACACGGCTATCTGCCCGGGTCCCGGGTGTTCTTCATCTGCGAGGGCGTGACCCAGTACCTGACGGAGGCGACCGTCCGGCGGACCCTCGAGGGGCTGCGGGCCGCCGCCCCGGGCAGCCGGCTGGTGTTCACCTACGTCCGCAGGGACTTCATCGACGGGACCAACCGGTACGGCACCCGCGCGCTGTACCGCGCCGTCCGGCAGCGCCGGCAGCTGTGGCATTTCGGCCTGCAACCCGACGAGGTGGCCGCGTTCGTCGCCGGCTACGGCTGGCGACTGGTCGAGCAGGCCGGTCCCGACGAGCTCGCCCGGCGCTACGTCGAGCCGACCGGCCGCGCGCTCGGCACGTCGACGCTGGAATGGTCGGCTTTCGCGGAGAAGATCTAGCGGTCCGCCTCAGACCTCGATGACCGTCGGCACGATCATCGGCTGCCGCCGGTAGGTCTCGCCCACCCACTTGCCGACGGTGCGCCGCACCGCCTGGGCGATCCGCGCGGGTTCGGTGACGTTGTCGGCGACCAGGGACTCCAGTTCCGCCTCGACGCGGCTCACCACCGGCTCGAGCGCCTTGGGATCTTCGGAGAACCCACGGGAGAACAGGTGCGGGGCGCCCACCGCACGCCCGGTGCCGCGCCGCACCACCACCGTGACCCCCACGAACCCCGACGACAGGATGAGCCGCTCCCCCAGGGTGATGTCACCGACGTCGCCGGTGATCAGCCCGTCGACGAACATCTTGCCGACCGGCACCGCCCCGGCGATGGCGGCCTGCCCGGCGACGAGGTCGACGCTGACGCCGTTCTCGGCCAACAGGATCGACTCCTCGGGCACCCCGGTGCTCGCCGCCAGCTTGGCGTTGGCGCGCAGCATCCGCCAGGTTCCGTGCACCGGCATGACGTGGCGGGGCCGCACGCCGTTGTACAGGAACAACAGCTCCCCGGCGTAGGCATGGCCCGAAACGTGCACCCGCGCTTGGGCGTTGGTGACGACGCGGGCCCCGATCTTGGCGAGCGCGTCGATGACGCCGTAGACCGCCTCTTCGTTGCCCGGGATCAGCGACGACGCCAGGATGATGAGGTCGCCCGCGGTCAGCGTGATGCTGCGATGTTCGCCGCGCGACATCCGCGACAGCGCCGACATCGGCTCGCCCTGGGTGCCGGTGGTGATCAGCACGACCCGCTCGGGTGGCATCGTCTCGGCGACGCCGATGTCGATCACGTCCGAGTCGGCCACCCGCAGGAAGCCGAGGTCGCGGGCGATGCCCATGTTGCGCACCATGGACCGCCCCACGAACGACACCCGCCGGCCCAAGGCGACCGCGGCGTCGATGATCTGTTGCACGCGATCGACGTTGGAGGCGAAGCACGCCACGATGACCCGGCCGTCGGCGCCCCGGATCAGCCGGTGCAGGGTGGGGCCGACCTCGCTTTCCGAGGGCCCCACACCGGGATGGTCGGCGTTGGTCGAATCGCACAGGAACAGGTCCACACCCGCGTCGCCCAGCCGCGACATGCCGGGCAGGTCGGTGGGGCGGCCGTCGAGGGGAAGCTGGTCGAGCTTGATGTCGCCGGTGTGCAGGACGGTGCCCGCGCCGGTGTGCACCGCGATGGCCAGCGCGTCCGGGATGGAGTGGTTGACCGCGAAGTACTCGCACTCGAACACCCCGTGGGTGCTGCGCTGCCCCTCGGCGACCCGGACGAACTCCGGCTTGATGCGGTGCTCGCGGCACTTCGCGGCGACCAGCGCCAGGGTGAACCGCGACCCGACGATCGGGATGTCGGGGCGCAGCTTGAGCAGGAACGGGATCGCGCCGATGTGGTCCTCGTGGGCGTGGGTCAGCACCACGGCCTCGATGTCGTCGAGGCGGTCCTCGATGTGGCGCAGGTCCGGCAGGATCAGGTCGACGCCGGGCTCGTCGTGGTTGGGGAACAGCACCCCGCAGTCGATGATCAGCAGCCGGCCCAGATGCTCGAAAACGGTCATGTTGCGGCCGATCTCGTTGATGCCGCCGAGCGCGGTGACCCGCAGTCCGCCCGCGGCCAGAGGACCCGGTGGGGCGAGGTCTACCTCCACTGCCAGCTCACCGGAGCACCGCTGCGCAGCGCATGTCGGCCGCCAGCGCGTCGATCTGGGCTGGTGTCGCCGCCATCTGGGGCAGCCGGGGGTCACCGGCGTCGACACCGTGCAGGCGCAGGCCCGCCTTGGACATCGTCACCCCGCCGAGCCGGGACATCGCGTTGCACAGCGGGGCGAGGCTGACGTTGATCTTGCGGGCGGTGGCGATATCCCCGGATGCGAAGGCGGACAACAACTCCCGTAGCTGACCGGCCGCCACGTGGGAGATCACGCTGATGAAGCCGACGGCACCCATCGCCAGCCAGGGCAGGTTCAGCGCGTCGTCGCCGGAGTAGTAGAACAGCCCGGTCTCGGCCATCACCTGGCCACCGCTGTGCAGGTCGGCCTTGGCGTCCTTGACCCCGACGATGTTGGGGTGCGACGCCAGCGCGCGGATGGTGTCGGCCTCGATGGGCACGACGGAACGCCCGGGGATGTCATAGAGCAGCATCGGCAGTTCGGTCGCGTCGGCCACGGCGCTGAAATGCGCGATCAGCCCGCTCTGCGGCGGCTTCGAGTAGTACGGGGTGACCACCAGCAACCCGTGCGCGCCCTCGGCCGCACAGGCTTTGGCCAGCCGGACGCTGTGAGCGGTGTCGTAGGTGCCGGCGCCGGCGATGACGCGGGCCCGGTCGCCCACCGCCTCGAGCACGGCGCGCAGCAACTCGAGTTTCTCCTCGTCGGTGGTGGTCGGCGACTCGCCGGTGGTTCCCGACACCACCAGCCCGTCGCACCCGGCGTCCACCAGGTGGTTCGCCAGGCGGGCCGCGACGGTGGTGTCCAGAGAGCCGTCGGCGGCAAACGGCGTCACCATTGCGGTCAGCAGGGTTCCCAGCCGTGCGGGGGCGTCGAATCCGACGATGCTCACGGTGTTCAGGTTACCTGGCGGTCGCAAGCCGGTTACCACCCGCGCGAGCGTGCGTGTCTGTCCTGGGACACGCCGAGAAAGCCGTACATCTGCGCACGCTCGCGACGAAGCCTCAGCCTTCGGTGGCCAGCGGACTGGTGGCGACCTCGGTGCCGTCGGCCAGCGCGGAGATCTCGAAGTCGGCGAACACCGCGGGGGCCACCCCGGCGAGCAGGCGCAGGCACTCGATGGCCAGGCGCCGGATCTCCACGTCGGCGTGCTCACTGGCCCGCTGGGCGATGAAGTGCCGCCAGGCGCGGTAGTTGCCGGTCACGACGATGCGGGTTTCGGTGGCGTTGGGCAGCACGGCGCGGGCGGCCTGCCGCGCCTGCTTGCGCCGCAGCATCGCGTTGGGCTGGTCGGAGAACTTGGCTTCCAGTCCGGCCAGCAGCCGCGCGTACGCGGCGCGGTTGGCGTCGGCGGCGTCGGTCAGCAGGCGCCGCAGCTCGGGGTCGTCTTCCAGGCCCGGCGGCACGACGACGCGCGAATCCCCTTCCGGCACATAGCGTTGCGACAGCTGCGAGTAGGAGAAGTGCCGATGCCGGATCAGTTCGTGGGTGCACGACCGCGAGATGCCGGTGATGTAGAAGGTGACGCTGGCGTGCTCGAGCACCGAGAAGTGCCCGACGTCGATGATGTGCTTGATGTAGCCGGCGTTGGTCGCGGTCTTCGGGTTGGGCTTCGACCAGCTCTGGTAG
>NZ_JBYCLG010000180.1:0-28337 GCF_057473785.1 Mycobacterium sp. TH-M103 | reverse complement strand
TACCTCGAGGACGGCCTGCACCGCGCGGTGCGCGCCGCGCTGCGGAACCGCACGGTGCTGCACGCCCGGGTGTTCGACATGGACCTGCGCTGAGCGGACCGGTCACGATCGGGCGCCGCCGGGTGTCGACAGGGTGAGGGTTCACCCCGCACCCCGGAGGTTCCAGGAGGATGCCATGTCCCGACTCACCGGAGTCACCGACCGCGACGCCAGGCTCGCGTTCTTCTTCACCCGGCGCATCGAGTCGTCCGGGGTTCTGCGGCAACCGGGTCTGCGCGCTGCCCGACGGGCGTCGTCCCGTGACCGCCGAGGCGTCGCTGACGGCGCGTTTCGAGGCGGCCCTGCCGCGGCTGACCGCCATCGCCTATCGCATGCTCGGCTCCGTCCACGACGGCCAGGATGTCGTCGCGCAGCGCGAGGTCGTCGGCGCATTCTTCGCGGCCGGCCGGTCCGGCGGCCTGGGCCGGCTGGTGTCGGTGTTGCATCCCGACGTGATGTTGCGCGGCGCCTTCGGCCCGGCGCCGCGGCGTTCCGTACCGAAGGCGCCTCCCCGGTCGCCGGGCCGGCGCGAAGTTACGCGGGAACCGAGCGCGAGGTGCGTGCCGCCGCAGTCAACGGCGCCGCGGGCGCGGTCGTGTTGGTCGCCGGCCGCGCGACGGCGATCATGGGGTTCGTGGTGCGCGGCGGGCGGATCACCGCGATCGACGTGCTGGCCGACCCGGCGCGGGTCGCGCGAACCGACGTGAGCGGCGTGTTGGGTTAGTCCGTCGCCGCCGCGGCCTGTATCAGGGCGATCGCGGCGTCGTGCTGCATGATCCAGGTGCCGTTCTGATTGACGAACACGAGGTGCTTGGTGACCGGACCTGCGAACTTCGGGCCGGCGATGGCCACGTCGGCCTGCGCCATGTTCGGGCCGGCCGGCGCGATGTTGGTGACGGTGAACGTCTCCGGGAAGTTTCCGTGCCGGTAGGCCTTGCGCAGGTCGTGGTCGGCGACGTGGCCCTCGTCCGGGCTGATGCCGTTCTCGACCAGGTCGTTCTTGGTCGTGTAGGACACGCCGGGATCGGTGACCTGGTTGCACAGGTTCGACAGCTGCTCCGCGGTCGGCAGGTTCTGGCCCGGCGCCGGCGACGGAGGATTCTGGGGCAGGGGCGCGGCGACCGCGGCCGGTCGCACCTGGGCCAGGTCGGCTTGCGGGGCGGCGGTAGTCGCAGCGATGCCCGCGGCTGCGCCGCCGATGAGGGCCAGAGCGGCCACGGTTGCAACGCGTTTCACGGTTTTTCCCTTCGATGGAGCCGAACGTGACTTTATGACGACTGGCCGGCGGCCTGCAGCAACTCCATCGCCGAGGAGCGCGACAGCACCCAGCCACCCTGGTTGACGAACGTGACGCTTTGGCTGACCGGCGATGTCAGCTTGGGGCCCGACACCGCCACGTCGGCCGTGGCCGAACCGGGCGCGACCGGCCGGATGTTGGTCACGTTGAACGACAGGGGCAGGTCACCGTTCTTGGCGGCCTTCTTCAGCCTCTTGTCGGCGACGTGGGCTTCCAGGCCGCTGATCCCGCCCTGGACGAGGTTGCCCTTGTCGGCGAACGAGACGTTCGGGTCGGCCAGGCTGTTCAGCACGTCCGTCAGCTGCGCGGCGGTCGGGACGGTCGCGCCCTGGGCGGGGGACGACGGGTCCTGCGGCAGGGGCGCGCCGACCGCGGCGAGCTGCACCCGGGCTGGACCGGCGGCCGGGACGGCGGCGACGGACGTCACGCCGACGGCCGCGGCGGCAAATGCCCCCAGCGCCGCCGCGCCCGTGGCGATCGATGCGAAGGTCTTCATGGTCAGGTTCCCCCTCGGTGTGTGATGGGTGGTGCCATTGTGCGCTGTGTTGCGGCCGCTTTCCCAGTGACGACGCTTTTCGTTATCGCGACGGTACCCATGTGGACGCAGGGGCAGCTGTGCTCAACCTGTGTAGCAGATTAGAACCGCTCGCCGTCCGGTCACGCTCGCGTGCGGTCGAGGGCCAGGATTTCCTCATCCGTCATCGCTGCCACCTCGAGGTAGTGGCGGGCGATGAGGGCGAGCCGACCCGGCGTGCCGCGTTGCGACTCCCGCGCGTCCAGCCGCTCGGCCAGACCGGCGACGGTCCGTGCGGCGAACAGGTCCGCGACCATGGCGTGCCCGACATCCAGCCAGTCGCGGATCCGGGCGATCGCCGTGGTCGCCAACACCGAGTCGCCCCCCAGCGCGAAGAAATCGTCGTGCACGCCCGCGGATTCCACGCCCAGCACCTCGCCGACGATCTGGGCGAGCGCCGCCTCGACGTCGTTGCGCGGGGCGCCGTCGCCGCCCTCCTGGTCCAGCCCCTCGAGCAGCGCGGCCACCGCGGGGCGGTCCACCTTGCCGTTGGCAGTCAGCGGGATTCGTTCCAGGACCACGATGCGCGTGGGAATCATGTAGTGCGGCAGCAGTTCTGCCACCGCGGCGGTGACGTCGCCGACCGGCTCCCCGGTGACCGCGGCGGCCAGCCGCGGCGCAGCGGTGCCGACGACCGCCGCGACGGCATGCCGCACTCCCGGCACGGCGCGCAGCGCGCTCTCCACCTCGCCGAGTTCGACGCGGTACCCGCGGATCTGCACCTGGTGGTCGGCCCGGCCGAGGAACTCGATCGTCCCGTCGGGCCAGTACCGCGCCAGGTCGCCCGTGCGGTACCAGCGTATGCCGTCGTGCTCGACGAAGCGCTCGGCTGTGCGTTCGGGGTCGTTGCGGTATCCCGCGGCGACGTTGGGGCCGCTGAACCACAGTTCGCCGGGGACCCAGTCGGGACAGTCGCGCCCCGCCGGCGAGGCGATCCGGCAGCGCACATTGCGCATCGGCACCCCGAACGGCACCGTCGCCCATTGCGCCGGTGGGTCGCCGACCACCTCGCACACGGTGCCGTGGACCGAGGTCTCGGTCGCGCCGCCCAGACCGGCGAACCGGCAGCCCGGAACCTGCCTGGTGAGCCTACGGGCCAGGTCCACGCCCACCCAGTCGCCGCACAGCATGGCCACGCGCAGCGAGTCGCCCAGCCGGTCCCCGCCCAGCTCCAAGATCATGTCCAGCCAGCTCGGCACGGAGCTGAGGACCGAAACCCGGTGGTGGCGAATCAGTTCCACCCAGGTGGTGGCCGCGGCCCGCTGGCCGGGATCCATGGCCACGATCGAGCCCCCCGCCGACAGCAGGCCGAAGATGTCGTAGACCGACAGGTCGAACTCGAGGGCGGCCAACCCGAGCACCCGGTCGTCGGTGCCGATGCCGAACCAGTCGTTGAGCGCGTCGATGGTGTTCATCGCCCCGCGGTGCCGGATGTCGACCCCTTTGGGCAGGCCGGTGGAACCCGACGTGAAGATCACGTACGCCAGCTCGCCGGTGTCGGGCAGGACCGGTGCCGGCAGCGACGGCGCGTGCCGTTGCGCCGCGTCGATGGGCAGGCACCGGATCGATGGGCCCATGGTCGTGCCCTCGATGGTCAGCGCCGCGACGATGTCGGCGGACTGCAGGATCTTGGCCCGCCGGCCCTCCGGCTGGTCGAATCCGATCGGCACGTAGACCCCCCCGGCGGCGAGCACCCCGAGCACGGCCAGGATCTGGTCGGGGCCCTTGGGCAGTTGAACGGCGACCGCGTCACCCCGGCGCACCCCGGCGGCGCGCAGCGCCCCGGCCACCGCCAGCGCGCGCCCGGCGAGTTCCCCGTAGCTCCACGCGCCCTCGGTGCCGGCTTCCGCACCGGGCAGGCCCCAGACCACGGCCGGCGCGTCCGGGGTTGCCGCGGCGTGTTCGAAGAATCCCTGGTGCAGACAGCGCCCGCTGACCGGGCCGTCGGTCGCGTTGACGGCCGCGCGGACGCGCGCCTGAGCGCTGGGCAGCCGCACCGCCGCCTCCGCCTCCCAGCCCGCGTCGCCGTCCGTCAGTCGCCGGACCGCCTTGGTGAACGCGGCGAACATGGCTTCGATGAGCCCCGGCGGGAAGGCCGATTCCCGCACGTCCCAGTTCAACAGCAATCCGCCACTCAGCTCGGTGATCTGGGCGTCGAGCAACACCTGGGGACCCTGCGAGACGATCCACACCGGGTCGCCGAAGGTCTCGGTCACGGTGGCCGAGAACAGTTCTCCGAGGTCGAGCGCGCTGGTGAAAACCACCGGCGCCAGCACCGGCTCGCCGCGGTGGCGGCCGAGGTCGCGCAGCACCTCGAGCCCGGAATAGGCCGAGTGCGAACCGCTTTCGTACATGCTGCGCTGGATGGCGTGGGCCCGCTCGGTCACCGAGACGTTGTCGGTGAGGTCGACCTCCAGCAGGACCGAGGAGGTGAAGTCCCCGACCACCCGCGCGATGTCGGGATGGGCCGGTTCCCGCTGGAACAGCGGCACATTGAGCAGGAATCTCGGCTGCGCCGACCACCCGCCGACGGTGTCGGCGAACACCGCCGCCAACGCCATCGCCGGCGTGATGCCGCGGGCGTGGGCACCAGCCAGCAGCCGCTGCTTGGCCTCGGGCGCCAGCCAATAGTGGTGACGCGCGGTGCGGTGCGCTGTGCCGCGGTCGGTGACCGGAAGGGTCGGCAGGTCGGGCGCGCCGGGCAGCTCGGGCAACCGCTGCTGCCACCACCGCCGGTCCCGGGCTCGCGCCGCGGCGTCGACCCGGCGTTCCGTGCGATAGCGCCGGTAGCTGTAGCCGGGCGGCTGCAGCGTCGCCCCGTTGTACATCTCGGCCAGTTCAGACACCAGGACGCGGTAGCTCATCGCGTCGCCCGCCAGCATGTCGACGTCGAGATGCAGGCGGCTGCGGTTCGGGCCGTAAAGGGTCAGCGTGACATCGAGCACCTGGGCGTCCTCGATCGCCAGGCGCTGATGCGTCTTGCGGTCGCGCAACTCGGCCAGCGCGGACCGGACAGCGTCGGGGCCGTGGCCGCGGAGGTCGAGCACGGCGAAAACCGGCCTGCCCGGTTCGGGCATCGTCTGTTGGGTCCCGTCCGGAAGGAACCGGGTGCGCAGCATGGGATGGTTGGCGACCAGACCGGACACCGCACGCTCGAGACGCTCGGGATCGACTGACTCACAGTCGAATTCGACGTATAGGTGGGTCGCGACGCCGCCGAGTTCCTGCTCGTCGGAGCGCCCGATCCAATACGCGTGCTGCATCGTGGCCAACGGGAACGGCGCGTCCTCGGGCGTGGGCTCGGCGGTGCCGGGCTCGCCGGCGCCTGCGCTGTTCCCGGCCCCGAGCAGGGCGTGCCAGGATTCGACCGTCGGCGCGTCCGCGAGCTGGGCGAAGGTGACGTCCGCGCCGCGCTTTCGCCAGCTCCCGGCCAGGGCCATCATGCGGATCGAATTCAAGCCCAGCTGGATCAGGTTGGCCTCGTCGGCGATGTCGGTCGCCGGGCAGCCGAGTTGGGCGGCGACGGCAACCCTGATCTCGTCTCTGCTCACCCGGTCGGCGCCGTCACCCATGGGTTGGCTCGCGGTCACGTCAGTCCCTTTCGTGCGGTCGATCCAGGTCGGCGGCCAGCGCGGCGGCCCCGCGCCGCCACAGCTGCGTCAGGCGGTCGATGTCGGCGGGCGCGAACAGCGCGTCGCTCCAGCGCCAGTTGGTGATCAGTTGCACGCCCTCCGGCGTCATCGCCACGAAGGCGCTGAGATTAAGGGCGAATCGCAGCGGCAGGTCGGGTTCGGGGTCATCGGGCAGCGCGTCGATGTAGGACCCGGTGAGCAGCGACCACGGCTGTTCGCTGACCCCGAGGTCGAGGCGGCCCAGATAACTGAACTGGATCTGCGGTTCGGCGGCCGCCCGCAACTCGGGCTCCCCCCGGACGTAACGCAGCAGGCCGAAGTCCAGGCCACCATTGGGGACCGCGCCGAGGTGAGCCACCACCGCCTCGAGCAGCGCCCCGGCCGCGCGCGGATCCCGCTCGGCCCGTTCGACGTCGACCGACCCGGCTCCTGCGCCCAGGCGTACGGGGTAGGCATTCGTGAACCACCCGACGGTGTTGGTCGTGTCGGTGTCGAGCACGGCATCGGCGCGTCCGTGGCCCTCGAGCGCGACGAGCGTGCCGGCGGCCGGGTCCTGACCGCGCTCGCGGCGCCAACCGGCAATGGCCATGGTGGTCGCGGTGAGCAGGAATTCTCGCACGCCTTCGTCTTTGGTGACCGCAGCGAGCATGCGCCCGGTGGTCTCGGCGTCGACGGCGACCCGGGTCACCCGCAGCGTGGACCAGGTGTCGCGGGTGGGGTCGACGGGCCGGGTCCCCAACGCCGGATCGGGCCCGCGGACCTGCTCGAGCCAATAGGCGAGCTGGTCGCGCACCTCGGCCGTCGCGGCCCGCTGCCACATCAGGTCGCACCAGCGCCGGTAGGAGGTGAATTCCGGCAGCATCTTCGGGGCGTTGCCCGCCCGCACGCAGCGCCAGGCCCCGACCAGGTCGCCCAGCATGATGTGCCAGGAGACCACGTCGACGGTCAGGTGGTGCGCGGTGAGCAGCAGCACGTCGGCGTGCTCCGCACCGGAGTACCAGACCGCGCGCACCATCGCGCCGGCGCGGGGATCGATCTCGTCCAGCACGGCCCGGGCCGAGGAGGCGATGGCCGAAACCAGCGCGGTGTCGGTGGGTTCCGCGAGTCGCACCCGGCTGAGCAGGTCGGCGGCGCGGACGGCGCCGGGCTCGCGGGTGACGAGGCGAGCGCCCGCGGCGGTGTCGACGAGGATCGAGCGCAGGGTGTCGTGCCCGTCGAGCAGCGACTGCAGCATCGACTCGATCGACGCGCGATCGATGCCGGACGGCAACCGCAGCAGGACGGTGTGGGTGAACCTCCGGTAGTTGCCGTGCTCGTAGAGCCACGACACCATCGGCAAGGGCAACACCTCGCCGTACTCCGCGCCCGGCGCCGACGCGTCCGGCGCGGGTCCCGCGTCGATCGCGGCCGCGAGTTGGCGGATCGTCGGCGCGGCGAACACCATCCGCGGGCTGAGCGTGAGTCCGCGCCGTTGCGCCTTGTGCACCAACGAAATCGCCAAGATGCTGTCCAGGCCGAACGCGAAGAAGTCGTCGTCGAGGCGGGGCACCACCCCGTTGAATTGCTCCCCGAACACCTCGCACAGCGACCGTTCGGTTTCGGTGGCGGCCGCCGTGCCGCCGCCCTCCGGTGACAGCGCGCGCCCGGCCAGCCGGTCCAACGCGTGCCGGTCCAGCTTGCCGTTGTGGTTCACCGGTAGCCGCGGCAGCGCCACGACGCGCGCCGGAACCATGTACGACGGCAGCCGCTCACCGAGCGAGGTGCGCACCAGGCCCGGATCGCCGGGCGCGGTGTCCTTCCACGCGACGAACCCGACTAAGGCAGAAGAACTTTCGCGCCGCACGACGGAAACCGCCGCGTCACCGATCGCGGGGTGGGCGCGCAGCGCGGCTTCGATCTCCCCGATCTCGACGCGGTAGCCGCGGATCTTGACCTGGGTGTCGGCGCGGCCCAGGTAGGCGTACCCGCCGTGCGGCAGGCGGCGCACCAGGTCGCCGGTCCGGTACATGCGCCGGCCGGGGCGGAAGGGGTCCGCGACGAAGCGCGTGGCGGTCAGCGCCGGCCGGCCGAGGTAGCCGCGCGCGAGCTGCGCGCCGCCCAGGTACAGCTCGCCGACGGCGCCGTGGGGCACCATGCGCAGGCCGGAATCCAGCACGTAGGCGAAGGTTCCGGCGTTGGCGGTGCCGATCGTCGGTGCCGGGTACTCACCCACCGCGGCCACGAGCGCCTCGACGGTCGCCTCGGTGGGCCCGTAGCAGTTGTAGACCGCGCCGCACACCCCGGCCGCGGGCAGGCCGCGCAGCTGTTCCCACAGTGCGCCGTCGATCGCCTCGCCGCCCAGGGCGAGCACCGCCAGGCCGTGCTTCAGCAGCCCGGCGACGCGCAGCTGTCCGAGCATCGACGGGGTGGTGTCGATCATGTCGACCCGGTGGGTGGCCATGCCCGCCACCAGCCGGTCGGCGTCGCGCATCTCCCCGGCGTCGAACAGGTGCAGGGTGTGGCCGTCGAGCAGGCCGACCAGGGGCTGCCAGGACGCGTCGAAGCTCAGCGACCAGGCATGCGCGATGCGCAGCGGGCGGCCCAGCCGCGCCACGGCCGGCCGGTAGACGCGTTCGCGGTGGTCGGCGAAATAGCTCAGCACCGCGTCGTTGGTGCCCAGCACCCCTTTGGGTTCCCCTGTCGAGCCGGAGGTGAAGATGACGTAGGCGCACTGCCCGGGATGCCGTTGCACCGTAGGCGCGACGGAGGGCGACCGCGAGATGCGCCGGGCGGTGGCGGGGTCGTCGATGACCAGGGTGGCCGTCCGCCCGCCGACCAGTCGTTCGCAGGCGGCCGTGGTGACGGCCAGGACCGGATCCGCCTGCGCCAGCATCGTGTCGATGCGGGCCTGCGGGAGCGTGACGTCGACCGGCAGGTAGGCGCCGCCGGCGGCGAGGACCGCCAGGATGGCGACGATGGACCGGGCCGAGCGCGGCAGGGTCAGCGCGACAACGGATTCCGGTCCGACGCCGCGCGCGGCCAGCTCCGCGGCCAGCCGGCAGGCCGCCGCGTGCAGGTCGGCGTAGGTATACCGCTCACCGCTTCCCGTGCTCAGCGCCTCCGCGTCCGGGGTCAGGCGTGTCTGGCGCGCGAACGCCTCCCACACCGTGGCGTGCGGCGCAGGCACCGACCGCGTGGCAAGACCGGCGGATTCGGCGCGCTCGGCGGCGGTGAGGACGTCGAGTGCGTCGGGGGCGGCGTCGCCGACCTCGGGCAGCCGCCGCAGCACGCCCAGCAGCCGCTCGCACGTCTCGTCGGGCCGAAGATAAGGCAGCGCTTCGGGAATCGCCTCGATGAGCACCACCAGCGCGTCGTCGCGCAGGTGCGCGACCACGGTCAGCGGGTAGTGCGTCAGGCTTTCCATCTCGACCGGGCGGAAGCGGGCCCCGTCGGGCGTGGTGACCTCGCGGATGGCGTCTTCGACGGGCGCGTTCTCGAACACGAACAGGCTGTCGAACAGCGCGCCGCGCCCGTGCGCCCGCTGGATCTCCGACAGGCTGAGGTAGCCGATGTCGCGCATCGCCGAGGCCTCGCGCTGCAGTCGCGCGCAGTGCCCGGCGACCGTGTCGGTCGCGACGAAGCTGTGCACGACGGGCACGGTGTTGATGAACAGCCCGACCATGCCCTCCACGCCGGGCAGGTGCTCGGGCCGGCCGGACACGACGGTGCCGAAGACGACGTCGCGGCGGTCGGTGAGCCTGCTCAGCACGACCGCCCACGCGAAGAGCACCGCGGTGTTGAGCGTGAGCCCGTTGCGGGCCGCCCAGTTCCGCAGCCGGGCCGTGTCGGCGGCGGGCAGTACCCGTTCCGCGGTGCCCGGCACGCCGTCGCGGGGGGCGACGGTGCCGTCGGCGACCATCAGCGGCGCCGACACCCCGGAAAGGTAGTCGTTCCACCGCGACAGCACCGCGGCGCGGTCCTGCCGGGCGAGCCATGCGATGTAGTCGCGGTAGGGCCGCGGCGGTAGCAGTCCGCCGGTCGATCCCCCCGCCCGGTACACGGCGAGCATCTCGGTGAAGAACACCCCGAGCGCCCAGCCGTCCATCAGGATGTGGTGGACGGTGAAGATCAACCGGCGCCTGCACTCGCCGGGCACTCGGAGCACCACGACGCGCAGGGCCGGTCCCCGGCTCAGGTCGAACGGGCGGCGTCGCTCGGACCGTGCGATGGCATCGAATTCGGTTGGTGATGCGGGGCGTTCGGTCCACGGCAGCTCGGCGTGGGCGGGCACGATCTGCACGGGCCTTTCCACGCCGCGATCCCAGAACGCGGCGCGCAGGTTCGGGTGGCGGTCCAGCATCGCGGCGGCGCTGCGGCGCAGCAATTCGACATCGACGGGCCCGTCGATGTCGACCCGCAGCTGCATGGTGTACAGGTCGATGCCGTCCTCGGCCAGCCGGTACAGCGCGAACAGCCCCTCCTGCAACGGGCTCAGGGCCAGGACGTCCTCGACCTGCGGCGGGGTCTGGTTCACCGCCACCTCACGATTCCCGGAGCCAGGAGGCGGTGAGCTCCGCCAGCGTGCCGGCGTCCAGGCCCGACGCGCTCATCGGCGCCGACGGCGGCTCCGGCGCCGAATCATGTTGCGGCGTGTGCTGATCGGCGGCCGCGTCCACGGCGGCGGCGAGCTCGGCGATGGTCATGTGCTCGAACACCATCGCCGGGGTCAGCGTCAGTCCCTGGGCGGTGGCGCGGGCCGCCAGCTGCACGGCGACGATGCTGTCGCCGCCGACGGCGAAGAAGTTGTCCTCGCGGTCGACGCCGGTGATCTCGAGCAGCTCCTCGAGCAGGGTCGTCAGCGCCCGTTCGGTATCGGCGGAGCCGCCGGACAGCGGTTGGGACGGCCGCGCTTCGGCCGGGGCGGGCGGGGCCAGCAGCGCCTGCAGGTCGGCGGCGGGTAGCAGCCCGAGCGCGCTGACCGCCGCGTCGGGGGTGGTCGCGAACGCGTCGAACGCGTTGTCGAGGGCGGCGGCGATCCGCCGGACCGTCGCGGGCTCGTAGAGATCGGCGTTGGCGACGACCCGCACGTCGAGTTCGGCGTCCGGGGTCACGTTCACCCCGACGTTGAGGTCCAGCAGGGAGATCTCGAAATCCATCGGGAGCGCCGACACCGTGGTGTCCCCGCTGCCGGTCAGGTCGCGCGGCAGCAGTGTCCAGTCCTCGCCGCGGAAGTGAATGGAATTCTGGAACAGTGGGTGGTTGCGCGACGGCGAACGTGGGGGGTTGAGCGCCTCGACGAGCCGCTCGATGGGGAATTCCTGATGCGCCAGCGCGTCTTTCACGCTGTCCCGGCTGCGCGCGACGAGGTCGCGCAGGCTCGGCTCCCCGGACAGGTCGGTGCGCAGCACCACCACGTTGGCGCAGGGCCCGGTCAGGTTCGCGGTGCGCTCGTCGACCCGGCAGGCCACGGGACTGCCGATTGCGATGTCCGTGCCGCCGCCCAGCGTGTGCAACACGACGGCCAGGACCGCGTGGTACACCGAGAACTCGGTGGTGCCGACCTCCTCGGCCAACCGGACAAGGGCCGCCCGCCGGGCCGCGGCGACGGTGAAATCGACCACCTCCCCGCGCCTTCCGAGCACCGGCGGACGCGTGTGGTCGGCGGCCACCGAGATGTCGGCGGGCAGTCCGGCCAGCGCCCCGCGCCAGTGGTCCAGTTCCGCACCCGCCCACGGTTCCAGAGTTTCGAACGTATTCCGTTGCCACAGAGCGTAATCGGCGAACTGGAGAGGTGGTTTGGCCCACTGTGGAGCCTGCGCGTGGCACCGCGCCCGGTACGCGGTGACGAGGTCGTCGAACAGGATGCCGAAGGAGGTGTGGTCGGTCACCATGTGGTGGATCAGCAACAGCAGCACATGGGTGTCCGGGCCTGCCACCAGCAGGATGGGCCGGATCAGCGGTTCGGATTCGAGCGCGAACACGTGGCCCCGCAGCTCGGCGATCGTGTCGTCGAGCCGGCCGGGAGCGACCTCGGTCACCTCCGGTTCGAGCCGGAGTTCGGGGTGCACGTGCTGGTAGGGCATCCCGTCGTGCTCGACGAAATTCGTGCGCAGCGCCTCGTGGCGGGCCACCACGTCGTTGAGCGCCGCGGTGAGCACCGCGGTGTCCAGCGGGCCGTTGAAGCGCAGCGCAAGCGCCATGTTGAAGACGTCGTTGGCTCCCCGCATCCGGTACTGGAACCACATGGCGAGTTGGGAATACGACAGCGGGGGCCGGGCGGGGCGGTCCCGCTCGGTCAGCTGCGGCCGGATCTGCTCGACGCCGGATCCGGCGCGCAGCCGTTCGACCAGCCGCGCCAACCCGGCCGGCGTCGGGGCGTCGAACACCGCGCGCACGGTGCACTCCACCGAGAATGCGCTCCGGATCTGGGCTACCAGGCGGGCCGCCAGCAGCGAATGGCCGCCCAGGCCGAAGAACGAGTCGTCGGCACCGATGCTGTCCCAGCCCTCGTCGCGGCCGAACAGGCGGGCAAAGATCGCGCAGATCCGGCGCTCGATCTCGGTGGCCGGCCGGCGGTGGCCGCGCGCGGCCACGGGGGTGGGCGGCGGCAGCGCCCGCTTGTCCAGTTTCCCGCTGACCATCAGCGGGATCTCGGGGATGACCCCGAATGCGCTGGGCACCATGTAGTCCGGCAGTGCCGCCGCGGCGTGGGCGCGGATCTCCTCGATGTCGATGCCGACGTCGATGCCTGCGGGCCCGCCCGACGGGCCCGCAGCGGTCGCGGGCACCAGGTAGGCGGCCAGCGCCGGCCCGGCCTCGGTGTCCTCGGCGACGACGAGGCAGTGCCGGACCGCCGGGTGGGTGGCGATCACGGACTCGACTTCGCCGAGCTCGATGCGGTAGCCACGGACCTTCACCTGCTCGTCGGCGCGACCGACGAATTCCAGCTCGCCGGAGAGGTTGCGGCGCACCAGGTCTCCCGTCCGGTACATCCGCATCCCCGCGGCGAACGGGTCGGCGACGAAGCGCTCCGCCGTCAGCCCGGGGCGCCCCAGATATCCGCGCGCCAGCTGCGCCCCACCCAGGTAGAGCTCGCCGATCACCTGCGCGGGCACCGGCTGCAGCTCCTCGTCGAGCACATAGGCGTACACGTTGCGGTTCGGCACGCCGATGGGCACCACGCGGAAGACCCGTGCGCCTTCGACTTTCATGTGCGTCGCGCAGACCACGGCCTCCGTGGGCCCGTAGTGGTTGCGCAGCTCCGCATCGAAGTGGCCGGCGAATCTGTCGGCCACCTCGCCGGGCAGCGCCTCCCCGCCCACCGGGACGTGCCGCAGCGCCCGCCACTGGGCGGCCCGCGGCAGCAGCAGCAGGGTGCTCAGCATCGACGGGACCATGTGCAGCACGGTGACGCGATGGCGCTCGATCAGGTCCGCGACGTAGTCGAGGTCGCCGAACGCCCCGGGCCTGGGCACCACCAGCCGCGCACCCAGCGTCAGCGTGACGAAGATGTCCAGGAGCGACGCGTCGAAGCTCACCGATGACGACTGCAACAGCCGGTCGTCGGCGGTCATGCTCCATTCGGCCACGAAGCCGTCGACGTGCTCGGCGATCGCGCGGTGCGACACGGCCACGCCCTTGGGACGGCCGGTGGAACCGGACGTGTAGATGACGTAGGCCAGGTGATCCGGGTGCAACGGGCCGCGCCGGTCGGCGTCGGTCAGCGCGGCGTCCGGGAGCCGATCGGCGTCGCGTTCGGCGGCGGCGAACTCCTGCTGCCCGATGACCGTCCGCGGCCGCGCGTCCGCGATGAGGTATTCGATGCGCTCGTCGGGGTAGGCGGGGTCGATCGGCAGATACGCCGCCCCGGCTTTCAGCACGGCGAGCATCGCGACGACGAACTCGATCGACGTCGTCATGCGCAGGCCGACGATGTCCTCGGGCCCGAAACCGCGCCGAACGAGCAGGCGCGCCAGCCGGTTCGCGCGGCGATGCAGCCCGGCGTAGGTCAGCCGCGCCTCGTCGGAGACGAGCGCGACAGCACCCGGGGTGGCGTCGGCGGCCGCCTCGAGCAGCGCCACCATCGTGGTGGCCGGCGTCGCGACGAGTTCGCCGTGCGATTGCGCCAGGACGGCGGCGCGCTCGCCGGGACCGAGCATGTCGATGCCGGTGATCCGGTGCCCGGGCTCGCCCAGCGCATGGTCCAGCAGCTGCAGGTAGTGCCCCAGCATCCGGTCCACGAGTTCGCCGCCGAGCCGGGTCTGGTATTCGAACTCGACGGACACCCGGTCCGGGTCGAGCACGATCGCCAGCGCCAGCGGCAGGTGTGCGGTCACCGCGGCCAGGTCGAGCTGCCGCACGGCGACGCCGTGCAGGGCGAAGTCGTTGGCGGTCTTGCGCCACGAGAAGCCCAGCCGCACCAGCCGGTCCATACCGTCGTGACCCAGCCGTTCCGGGTTCACCTCGCGCACGACCCGGTCGATGCCGACGGACTGGTGGGCGAATCCGTTGAGGCAGGTTTCGCGGACCGCGTCGACGAACGAGACGAAGGTGTCCTGCGGCCGCGCGGTGAGCCGCAGCAGCAGCGTGTTGCCGAAATATCCGAGCGCCCCCCGCGCGGCGGGCCCGCGCGCGGTCACCGGCACGGACACCAGGAAGTCCGGGGCGCCGGTGTAGCGGCGCACCAGCACCCCGAAGGCCGCCAGCAGCACCATGAACGGCGTGGCGGCGTGCCGCTGGGCGAATTCTTCTACCCTGGCGAACAATTCGGGGGGCATGACCCGGGATCGGCGCTCGGCCTCCCGCGACGGACCCGGGCCGGCCAGGCCGGGAAGTTGCAGCGGTTCGGGCGCCGGCCGCAGCGTGTCGGCCCAGTAGCCGACGTCGGCGACGGTGGGTTCGGCGGCGGCCTGCAGCACCGCGGCGGCCACGAACTGCGGCGCGTCGCCGAGCCGGTCACCGTTGTAGGCCGCGCTCAGCTCGGCGGAGAAGACGGCCCAGCAGTCGTCGTCCCAGCAGATGTGGTGTGCGACGAACAGCAGCACGAACTCGTCGGTCCCGCTGTGGACCAGGGTCGTCCGCAGCGGCAGGTCGGTGGTGAGGTCGAACGGCCGGCCGAACTCGGCGCGCGCCAGGGCCGCGATCTGACGATCGCGTTCCGCCTCGGGAAGCTGAGTCAGATCGACTGTGAGCCAGCCGATCTCGACGCCATCGGAGAACACCTGATACGGTTCGCCCTCGCTGTCCACCCCGTATACCGTGCGCAGGATCGCGTGCCGCGCCACCAGGTCGCCGAAGGCCGCACGCAGCCGCTCCGGGTCCACCGGGCCCGTCATCCGGTAGGCGAGGCAGACGTTGAGCGTGACGTCGTCGGCGTCCATCGCCTGCAGGAACCACATCCGCCGCTGTCCGGGCGAAAGGGGGTATCGCTCCCCCGCCCGCACGGCCTGGGGCCCGGCGGATTGGGTTGCGGCCAGCCCGCTTTCGGCGATGCGTCGGCGCAGCAGCTCGCGACGGCGTTCCTGCACGGTCCTGGGATGTTCTGCCATGGCTCGCCCCGCTAACCGTTGGATGCCGTCGAACTGTTGACGTAGCCCCCGCGCAGGAAGAACTCCGCACCGCGGTGCTCCCGGCCGTCGGCGCCCCGCAGGCGGGTGATCACCAGGCCGTGGTTACCACCCCGGAACGCCTCCGGCCCGCACACCACCACACCGCCGCCCTCCTGCACGATCACTCGGCCCGGCGTTCCGCCGTACCGCGCCTCCGACACCCGCGCCTCGACGATCTCGATGCGCTCGCCGCGGTAGCGGGTGAACGCCCGCGGATACGGGTCGGACAGCGCCCGCACGAACCGCTCCAGATCGGCAGCCGGCCAGCTCCAGTCGAGCAGACTGTCGCGCTCGCAACGCTTGTGGAAGTAGGTGCGCTGGGCCTTGTCCTGCGGACGCCACACCGCGGTCCCGGACTCCAGGGCCGTCAGCGCGTCGCGCAGCGCACCCGGGATCAGGTCCAGCCCGCGCAGCACCAGGTCGGTGCCGGTGTCGGTGGGCCCGATCGGCAGCGAGTGCTGGATCAGGATGTCGCCGCTGTCCAGGCCGTCGTCCATCCGGTGCACCGTCAGCCCGAACTCGGTCTCGCCGCTGATCAGCGCCCACAGGACGGGGGAAAACCCGGTGAACTTGGGCAGCAGCGAGTCGTGCAGGTTCAAGGTGCCATGCGGCGGCAGCGTGTACAGCTCCGGCGGCATCCAGGTGTACCAGCTGTTGACCACGATGACGTCGGGCTCGGCGCGCTTGACCAGGTCGATGGTTGCGGTGTCGACGCGCTCGGTCAGGTGCACCGGGACGCCGTGCTCGCGCGCGAGGTCTTCGACCGACTCCGACCAGATCGCCTTGTAGGAGTGCTCGCTGGCGGGATGGGTGACCGCCAGGACCACGTCGTGGTCCAGGTCGATCAGCGCCTGCAGGGTCCGCCATCCCCAGGTCTGGTAACCGAACGACACCACGCGCATCAGTCGAACCCCTCTCCATCGTCGCTGGTCGGCCAGGTCCGGACTCGTGGTCGAGGCCCGTTCGGGCGCCACCCACCAGCCCAGCAGCTTATGTTAGCCTTCGCTAAGTTGCATGCTCCGCGCGGCTGCGCGCCGGGGCGAGAACGAGAGGTGGGAGCGCATGCCGCGCACGCTGGGGTGGGCCAGGCAGTTCCACGAGCCGCAGTCGCCGGGCAGCCCGCCGCTGCTCGTGTTTCCCCACGCCGGGGCCGGCGCGTCGGCCTACCGCGAGTTCTCGAAGGTGCTCAGCCGGGCGTTCGACGTCGTCGTCTTCCAGTACCCCGGACGCCAGGACCGCGCCGCCGAGCCCCCGCTCGCCACGTTGCCGGAGATCGCGGCGGGGGCGTTCGCCGAGTTCTCCGCCTCCAAGCGCAACCGCGGGGTCCCGATCGTCGCCTTCGGCCACAGCATGGGCGCCATGGTCGCCTTCGAGTTCGTCCGGCTCGCGGAGGCCGCGGGCATCCGGGTCGATCAGCTCAACGTCTCGGCGACCGTGGCCCCCTGTCACGCCGCGGCCAAACCGTCGCACCCCACCGACGACGACGAGGAACTCCTCAACCACCTGCTGGCGCTCGAGGGCACCGCCTCCGGTGTGCTGGCCGACCGCGACCTGATGCGGCTGACGCTTCCGGTGGTCAAGGCCGACTTCAAGGCGTTCGACGCCTATTCCTGCGCCGCAGACGTCAAGGTGGCGGCGCCGATTCACGCCATGGGCGGAGATCAGGACCCGTATGTGACGCTGGCCGACCTGTACGGGTGGGGCAAGCACACCGGCTCCGTCAGGGTCACGATGTTCGACGGCGGGCACTTCTATCTCGACCGGCACGTCGACGCGATCGCGGCGCTGCTGACCTCGCGCGCCGAGCAGACGGCGTGAGCGCCGACCCCATCGTCATCTCCGCGATGGCGGTCGAGGCACCGGGCGGGATCGACAGCCCCGACGCGTTGTGGGCGGCGCTGGCCGAGGCCAGGGAACTCATCGGGCCCTTCCCCCGCGACCGCGGCTGGCCGCTGGACGATCTGTTCTCGGTGTCGCAGCTCGACGGCTGGGGCCCGGTCCGCGACGCCGGCGGATTCCTCGACGGCGCAACCCGATTCGACCCGGCGCTGTTCGGCGTCACCCACCGCGAGGCCCTCGTCATGCACCCGCAGCAGCGGGTCGCGATGCGGGTGGCCTGGAAGGTGCTGGAGAACTGCGGCATCAACCCGGCCGGGCTGGACGGGGAATTCGTCGGCTGCTTCGTCGGCATGTCGCCGATGGAGTACGGGCCCCGCGCGGCCGTCGCCGACGCCCACACCGGGCACCGGATCGCGAGCCTGGGACAGCTGGGTGGCGCCGCCCGCATCTCGCACAGCCTCGGCCTGACGGGACCGTCGATCAGCATCGACACCGCATGCGCCTCGTCGTTGACCGCGCTGCACCTGGCCGCCACGGCCGTCGCGGCCGACGAGTGCGACTGGGCGCTCGCCGGCGGGGTGTGCGTCATGGGTTCTCCGGGGGCGTTCTACGAATTCGCAAGGCTCAACGCTCTTTCCGACGACGGGCATTGCCGCGCCTACTCCGCCGACGCCAGCGGCACCGTGTGGGGCGAAGGCGCGGGCATGGTCCTGGTGGAGCGCGAATCGCGGGCACGCAGGCTCGGGCATCCGGTCTTCGGGCGCATCCTGGCGATCCGCACCAACCACAACGGCAAGGGCAAGCCGATCCTGGTGCCCCGGGTGCGAGCGCAGGAACAGCTGATCCGCAAGACGCTCGACGCGGCCGGCATCGACCCGGCCGCCGTCGGAATGATCGAGGGGCACGGCACCGGAACGCTCGCCGGGGACCCGGTGGAACTGCTCGCACTGTTCAAGACCTACGGCGCGGCGGGCTGCACGGCGCCGATCGGCTCGATCAAGTCGAACCTGGGACACCCGCAGGCGGCGTCCGGGATCCTCGGGCTGATCAAGCTGCTGCTCGCCGGCCGGCACGGCGCCGTTCCCCCAACACTTTTCGCCGACAACCCGACCACGATGCTGGACTGGGACCTCACCGGCCTGCGGCTGGCCGCCAAGCTGCAGGACTGGGAGGCGAGCGACGGCCTCCGCTACGGCGCCGTGTCGTCGTTCGGCGCCGGCGGGGCCAACGCGCACGCCCTCGTCGCGATGCCCGCGGATCCGTGGGGGTGACGCCCGTGACCTACCGCCTCCCCAACGGCACCGTCCCGATCCTGCTGTCCGCCGACGCGCCCGGGCCGTTGCGCACCGAGGCCGCGGGCGTCCTGTCCTACGCCACGCGGCATCCCGTGGTGACGCCGCAGGAGATCGCAGCGATGCTGTTCCGCACCCGGACCCCCCGCAAACACCGGGCACTGGCCATGGTCGGCACCCGCGAGGAGTTGACCGGCGCGCTGCGGGCGGTTGCCGATGACCGCGCGCACCCCGTGGTGGTGCGCGGCGAGGCGCCGCCCGCCGCAAGAAAACTCGCCTACGTCTTCCCCGGGCAGGGCGGTCAGCGCCCAGGGATGGGGCGACTCTTCTACGACGCGGTTCCCGCGTTCCGCGACGAAGTGGACCGCTGCGCCGCCGCCTTCGAGACGCTGGTCGGCGAGTCGCCGCTCGATTACCTTCTCGACGAGCAACTTTCGGCGCCCGACGCCGCGAGCACGGTGCAACCCGCGCTGTTCACCCAGATGGCCGGGTTGGCCGCGATGTGGCGGTCGTTCGGCGTCGCGCCCGCGGCCACGATCGGGCACAGCCAGGGGGAGATCGCGGCCGCCTACGTCTCCGGCATTGTCACACTGCCGGATGCCGTGCGCGTCATCGGCGTCCGCGCGCACGCGGCCGACGAGTTCGGCTCCGGCGACTACGCGATGGCCGTCATCGCCGCCGGCCGCGACTTCTGCGAGGACGCGCTCGCACGATGCTCGGGGTGGGCGCAGCTGTCGGTGGTCAACTCGCCAAACATGGTCGGGATCTCCGGCGACCGCGACACGGTGCAGGGCATCGTCGACGCCTTCACCGAGCGCGGGACCTTCGCCCGCATCATCCGCGTCGGGTACCCGGCGCACACCAGCGCGATCCAGGAGCTCGCCGAGAAGGTGCGCGCCATCGCCCACCACGAACTGCAGAACCAAACGTTCCTGGCCACCGAGATCGACTGCATCGGAAGCACCCTCGGCGGCCGCATCACCACGGACCTGCCGGTCGACGAATACTGGCTGTGGAACCTGCGCAACCCGGTCCGGTTCGACAAGGCGGTCGCGGCCGCGCTGGAGCTGGGCGTCGACACGTTCGTCGAGCTGGCCGAGCATCCGACGCTGCAGCTGGCCATCCAGGACAACCTCGCGGCCCGCGAGGGGGACTCGGACGAGCGCGCGGCCATGGTCGTCGGCACGTCCGAGCGGGCTGCCGGCGACCTGGACGCGTTCACCCGCAACCTCGCGCTGCTGGCCGTGCACGACCAGGCCTACCCGTGGGAATGCCTGCGCGCCGAGCCCACCGGCCCGCCCACCCGGCCGCTGCCCGACTTCCCCAACCTCGCGATGAACGAGTCGAAGCTGTGGCTGCCCTACGACGAGGTCCTTCCGCTGCGCACCCGGCGGGCGCCCCGGGAGACCCGGGAGACCCGGGAGACCCGGGAGACCAATGTCACCGCGGCGCCGCGGCTGCTCACCGAGGAGTGGGTCCGGCTCTCACACCGCTCGCTGGCGCCCCCGCGCGGTTTCGGGATCGTCGACCACACCGGGGGCTGCGCGCCACTGGCCGAGGCCCTGTGCGCCGCGGCCGGCGACATCGGTGCCGCGGCGCGGGTGCTCGACGCCCCGGAGAACCATTCGGCGGCAATCGGTCTGGACGGCTACGTTATCCTGCTCCCGCCCTCGCCGGAGTTGGACGACGCGGCCGCCGCCGCCGAGGTGGCGACCTTCTTCTCCCGCCGCGCGTGGTGGCCGCGGCTCGATGACGCGATCACCGAGTGCTGGCTGGTGACGGTGGGTGGTGAGCCGGTCCCCGGCGACGCGCCGCCCGATCCGGTGCACGCGGCCGTCGGCGCGGGATTTCGCTGCCTGGGCGCCGAACATCCCCGGGTGCGGTTCCGTCACCTCGATCTGGACGCCGGGTCGGCGTCACCGGCGGCCGCCACCACGATCCTCGCCGCGCTGCACACCGCCGACGAGTCGGAACTGGCGCTGCGCGACGGCGGGCTCTACGCCAAACGGGTTACCGAGAAGCCTACGGCTGCAGCCGATTCTGATGGAAAGCCATGGGAGCATGTGCTCGTCGTCGGGGGGACCGGCACGCTGGGACTGGAATTCTGCGACCACTTCGCCCGCCGGGGCGCGCGGCGGATCACGCTGGTCAGCCGGTCGGGCGAGACTGAGGCCGTCGCGCAGCGCCTACACCGGATCCGGTCGGCAACGTCGACACGCATCGACGTCGCCCGGTGCGACGTCGGCGACCAGGCCGCGATATCCGAACTGGCGCAACGGCACCGGGACGCGCCCGCGGACCTGATCGTCCACGCCGCGGTCCACTATTCGGGTGCCGAACTGGCGGACATCACCTCCGAGATGGCCGACGACGCGTTGCGCGCCAAGGTTGTCGGCGGCGGGCGCGTGCTGGCGGCGTTCCCGCGCACCGTCGACTGCCGCGTGGTCTTGTGCTCCTCGATCGCGGCGACGGTCGGCGGGCGCGGGCTGATCCTCTATGCCGCGGCCAACAGGATGCTCGACGCGATGGCGCACCGGCTTCGCGCGCAAGGCCTGGACTGCTCCTCCGTGCAATGGGGGCAGTGGGCGGTCACTTTCGGCCCCGGGGCGTCGGGCACAGCGAAACTGTCCCCGACCGGGTTGCTGCCCATGTCCTCGGCCGACGCGCTTGCGCTGGGAATGGGCCGGTGTGGCGGAAATTCCGTCGTCGCGGCGTTCGCGTTGGACCGGGCCCGGTCGGTGCTGGACGCCTGCGGGCGCGCGTCGTTGTTGGCGCAACTCGACGGCCCGCTCCCCGAAACCGCACAAGGGCCGGTCAGCGGGGCGCGTGCGCCGCACCGGCTGACGGCGCTGGTGGCCCGGGCGATCGGTGCCGATCACGCCGAGTCGATCGACACCGAAGCACCGCTGGTCGCGCTGGGACTGGATTCGCTGCAGGCGTTGGAGTTACGTCGTCGCGTCAGGGCCGAGTTCGACCGGGACGTGGACGTGGCCGACCTGCTCGGCGGGGCGTCCGTCGCCGACCTGCTGGAGCGGCTGGGCGGCTAGCCGCCGGCCATCGCCGCGCGCAGGCTGCCGGGGCGCAGGTCGGTCCAGACCTGCTCGACGTGGGCCAGGCAGTGCGCGCGGGTGTCCGCGCCGAACACCACGCGCCAGCCCGCCGGCACGTCCTTGAACGCCGGCCACAGGCTGTGCTGCCCCTCGTCGTTGACCAGGACGTAGAACGCGAGCTCGTCGTCGTCAAACGGATTGGTATGCATCGGTTCTCCCCCTCGTGGGTGTGGTGGCCCCCAGCTCGGCGGCCAGCACGCGGTCGGACAGCAGCCCCAGGCAGCTCAGATTGGGGAATCCGGGGCCCTCGTTGACGCCGGCCAGATTGGGCAACACCAGCTTCGGGGCGACACCCGCGACGGCCAGGTCGGGACCGATGGACTCCTCCAGCGCCTCGATCGTCACCGGCCCGCCCAGCCCGAACTCCAGCGCGCCCCGGGCGGCCGGGCACAGCAGCGGCAGGAACCACACCGGGTCCGCGCCGGATCCGTCGATGACGAGGTCGAACCGGTGCAGCGATTCGAGCGGCTCACCGCAGTTGTCGGTGTGCAGCGTGATCCAGATCCGGTCCTCGCGGTCGACCACGCGGGCGACGCGCCCGCGCTGATGCTTGATCCGCTCGTCGGCCAGCAGGGATTCCTGGACCCGGGCGGAGAACACCCCCCGGTCGGTGCGGGCGATGCAGTCGCGCCGTTCGGCCTGGCTCAGGCTGCGCCAGCCCGTCGGGTCGGAGAACAGCGAGTTCTCGAAGAAGCCCTCGCCGCGAGTGAACAGGGTCGCCTGCGGCGAGATGGCCGTGATGGCCGAAACCCGGTGGTGGAAAAGCTCGTTGAGGATCGATGCGGCGGTCTCCCCGCCGCCGATCACCGCGACGTTGTCGGCGACGATGCGCTCGTGTTGGCCCGCGCGCTGCCAGAACTGCGCGATCGAGAGCACCCGCGGATCACCCGAGAGCATCGACCGGTCGGGCTGTCCCGGCCCGGTCACCATCAGCGTGCCGGCGGACAGGCTCGCCCCCCGGGTGTGCAGCACCCAGCGGTCGTCGTCGAGGGAAATCCGGACCACTTCGCCGTCGACGACATTCAAGCCCACCACGTCGGCGACCCAGCGCAGATACCCCGCCCACGTCTCGTGGGTGGGCGCCGGCCTGCCCCGGTCGACCCAGCCCACGAACTGGTCGGTGGCAACCAGGTAGGACTGCCAGCTGAACCGCATCATCCGCTCGTCGACCTCGGTGCCGGGCACCAGATCGGACCGGTACGGGAAGCCGATGTCCTTCTCGGGGCTGGTGCCCAGTCGCTGGCGACCGTCGGTCCAGCCGCCACCGGCCCGCCAGTTGGCGGCCACCCCGGTGCGTTCGACGGCGACCACCTCGGGCACCTCGACGCCGAGCTCGCGCAGCACCGCCGCCTTCGCGGCGACCGCCACTGCCTTCGCGCCGGCCCCAACGATCGCAAGTGTGTCGCTCATCGCGCGTTCACCGCGCACCTCCGTCGATCGGCTTAGCCCAGGCTGCCCTAACTTTGTGTACGCTACCCTATGTTCGACCGGCGGGACACGCCCGCCCCCGACGGAGACGCCGAGTGCCACCTGACCCTTCCCGGCCCCCGCTGGACGGTTTCGTTCCGTTCCCGCCCAAACGCGCGGCCCGCTATCGAGCGGCCGGATATTGGGCCGGCCGCCCCCTCGACTCGGTGTTGCGGCATGCCGCGGCGACGTGGCCCGATCGCGTAGCCGTCGTGGACGTGGCGGGCAGCCACACCTACGCCGAACTCGACCAGCTCGCCGACCGGGCCGCCGCGGGCTTCGCCGCGCTCGGCGTCTCCCCGGCCGACCGGGTGCTGCTGCAACTGCCCAACACGTGCCGGTTCGCGGTCGCACTGTTCGGCCTGCTGCGCGCGGGGGCCATCCCGGTGCTGTGCCTGACCGGGCACCGATTGACCGAGTTGCGCCACTTCGCCGAGGTCAGCGGAGCGGTGGGGTTGATCGTCGCCGACACCGCGAGCGGCTTCGACCACCGCGCGATGGCCGAAGAGCTGGTCCTGCTGCGTCCCGGGCTGCGCCACGTGATCGTCGACGGCGACCCCGGCCCCTTCGCCGCGTGGTCGGCGATGCCCAACGGGGCGCTGCCACGGGTGGCGAGCGACCCGTCCGCGCCCGCGCTGGTGCTCGTGTCGGGCGGCACCACGGGAGCCCCGAAGTTGATCCCCCGCACGCACGACGACTACCTCTACAACGCCACCGCCAGCGCGCGCCTGTGCCGGCTGACCGGCGAGGACGTCTACCTCGTGGTGCTGCCCGCCGCGCACAACTTCCCGCTGGCATGCCCGGGCCTGCTCGGGGCGATGACGGTCGGAGCCACCACCGTCTTCGCCGCCGACCCGAGCCCCGAGGCCGCCTTCGGCGCCATCGCGCGCCATGGGGTGACCGTCACCGCCCTGGTGCCGGCCCTGGCCAAGCTGTGGGCACAGGCGTGCGACTGGGAGCCCGAGCCGCCGAAATCGTTGCGGCTCCTGCAGGTCGGGGGCTCTCGGCTCGAGCCCGACGACGCCCGCCTGGTGCGCACGGCGCTGACCCCGGGCCTGCAGCAGGTGTTCGGGATGGCCGAGGGACTGCTCAACTTCACGCGGCCCGACGATCCGCCCGAGATCGTCGACCACACCCAGGGCAAGCCGTTGTGCGTCGACGACGAACTGCGCGTCGTCGACGCCGCGGGCGAACCGGTCGCGCCCGGAGCCGAGGGCGAACTCCTGGTGCGGGGGCCGTACACGATCAACGGCTACTTCCGCGCCGAGCGCGACAACGAGCGCAGCTTCGATCCCGAGGGCTTCTACCGCAGCGGCGACCTGGTGCGGTTGCGTGACGACGGCTACCTCGTGGTCACCGGCAGGGTCAAAGACGTCATCTGCCGCGGCGGCGAGACGATCGCAGCCGCCGACGTCGAGGAACCGCTGCTGAGCCACCCGGCGGTCCACGCGGCCGCGGCCGTAGCGCTGCCCGATCCGCTGCTGGGCGAGAAGATCTGTGCCGCGGTGGTTTTCGCCGGTCCGGCAATCGGTATCGCGGAGCTTAACGCCTACCTCGACGGCCGCGGCGTGGCCACGCACGCGCGCCCCGACATGCTGGTCGAGATGGCGGCGCTGCCAATGACACCCGTCGGCAAGATCGACAAGAAGGCGATCGCCGCCCGGCACCTCGGCCCGCGAACGTGACGCCGGCGCTCAGACAGGCAACCCGGAGAACATGACCCGGCCGGGATCGTACTTCTGGCGCACGGCACTGAGCCGCGACAGATTCGAACCGAAGTACCGCGACGCCGGCTGGTTGGCCTCGAGGTAGTTTACGTAGCCGCCGGCCGAATATGGTTGCACCGCTTGGTGTGCCGTGTTGAGCCAGGCGGTGGCCGCCGCGGGCGGCCCGGAGGTTTCAACGTACCACTGCACCAGCGCGTACTGTCGCCGCCACGGAAAGGCGGTGGCCCCGGGGGCCACGGTCGCCAGGGCGCCGTCGAGGGCGTGCATGATCGCCAGCATGCGGCCCGCCCCGCGCGGAAAGGCGTTGACCGCCGCGGCGATTCCCTGCGCGGCGCCCGCGTTGACGAGCGGCAGGACGTCGGATCCGCCGACATACCCCAGCGGTGCCGGGTTGAGGTTCCCGACGGCCAGGTACCGCACCAGCTCCATGCGGTTGAACGTGTGGATCTCGGTTCCGGTCGGTTGCACCCCGACGGCCGAGACGATGGCGCGCTGCACCCCGTCACCCGACCCGGCCGGGCAGGTCGCGAGGATCCGGCAGTGGGTTCCCATCGGGTCGACGGTGGCATCGGCCAGCGCCCAGCTGTTCCGGTCGGCGGTGCGCAGCCAGTTCTGCCAACCGAGGAGAACCTCCACGAACGACTCCGGCGGGAAATTCAGGTTCACGGCGTCGACGTCCCCGGTGGGAAACGTGGCGAAGGTCAGCGAGGTGACCGCCCCGAAGTTGCCGCCACCGCCGCCGCGCAACCCCCAGAACAGGTCGGGGTTGTTGGTGGCCGACGCGGTGACCGCCTGGCCGCCGGGCAGCACCACCGACGCCGACGTCAGCTGGTCGCACAGCAGGCCCGCGTGCCGCGAATCGGCGCCCAGGCCGCCGCCCAGGGCGTGGCCCGCGGCACCGACCGTCGGGCAGGTACCCGTCGGCACGCCGCGGCCCGCCCCGGCCAGCGCCTCGTGCATCGCATACAGACCGGTCGCCGGCGTCACCGTGACGTGCCCGCTGGCCGCATCGTAGTTGATGCCGCCCGGCAGCTGCCGCAGGTCGAGCACCATGGTGCCGTTGGCCGTGGAGGCCCCCACGTAGGAATGCCCGCCCCCGCGCGGGGCGACCTTGAGGTGGTGCGCCGCGGCAAAGGCCATCGCCTTCTGCACGTCGGCGGCCGAGGTCGGGACGACGACCGCCGCAGGCATCGCGTCGTTGTAGTTGGTGTTGAAAACCTGTTTGGCCGTTGCGAACTGGGAACCCTGATCCGGCAGCACCACCTGGCCGCCGATGACGGACGAAAGGCCGCTCCAGCCCGAGGTTTTCGGGTCGGCCATGGCGCGACCCGGGCCCAGCACCGTCCCCGCGGCCAGCGCTCCGGCGGCCGCCCGCAGAAACGTCTGCCGCGAGAATTCACGCGCCAACGTCGGGCTCCCGCAACTGCGTCATGTCCCGCATTGTCAGCCACCCGAGCCGCGGTACCGTACGACGTGACACGGGATGACCCAACCGTGCCCGAACCGTTACCACGCTCGACGGATGGCCAAGCAAAAGGAGCGACCGATGAATGTGGGTTTATGGACTGGTCTCACACTGATCTCCTTGACACTGGTGCTGGTGTTCGCCTCGGTTGCCACCGTGTTCGTCAAACGGCTGGGCGCCCGAGCGACGTTGCCGATCAGCGAGGAGATCGGCAGCGCCAAAGCGGTGTTGGACAAGGTGCGCAAGCGCGAGCCGATGTCGCGGGAGGAGCTGGACTATGCCAAGCAGATCGTCGCCGACCGCGGCTCCCTGATGGCCCTCTGCATCCCCGCCACGCTGTTCATGCTGGGCTGCTTCTACGTGTTCGGCAGCCTCGAACACCTGCATGGGGCCACGCCCTCCGAACGGACATTCCTCGGGGTGATCCCGATGCTCACCTCCACAAACCTCGCCATCCGGCTGCGCGCCAGCGCGCGGCTGCAGAGGCGCCTGCAGTAGACGATAACGTCCACAAACTGATAGTGTCCCTACACCTTCTATGTAAATCTGTCTGATAGATGGGTGGGCATTGCCGGCCCGGCTGGACACCGCGGGCGAGGCGAGCGGGCGCGGCCCGGCGCGGTAGCCCGAAAGGTGGTCGAGTGAACCCTCGTTCGTCAGTCGGCAGGACCGTCCTGGCACGGGCGTGGATGCCGCTGGTCGCCGTGGTCGCGATCGGTGTGGGCGCGCTGTGCATGTGGAAGGTGCATCAGTTCTCCGCGCCGCCGCCGGTCCTCACCGTCAACGGCCCGCAGGCGCCCGAGGAGTTCAACCCCAAACGGCTCACCTATGAGGTGTTCGGATCCGCCGGGACGGGCGGAGAACTCGTCTACATCGACATCGACGGACATCCCCACCCAGTAGATGTCACGACGTTGCCGTGGTCGCACACGGAGACGACGACGCTCACGGTGGTGTCCGGCAGTGTCTCGGTGCACGTGCACGGCGGTCACGTTGGCTGCCGGATGCTGGTGGACGGCGTGGTGCGCGATGAACAGGTCAGTCACCATCAGGACGCGGACGTCGAATGCCGGGTGAAATCGGCATGAGTGAGCACCGCGTGGACGACGCCCCCGTCAAACGGCCCCTCATCCCGCGACTGGTCCGTGCCTTCGCGATACCGATCATCCTCTTTTGGGGTCTTGTCGCGATCACGACGAATACCTTTATGCCCCAAGTGGAACGCGTCGCAGAAGAACTCGCCGGACCGATGGTGCCGCACTACGCCCCCTCCCAGCGAGCCCTGCTGCACATCGGCGAAAAATTCCACGAATCCAACTCGACGAACTTGACCATGATCGTGTTCGAGGCCAACCGGCCGCTGGCCGTTGCCGACCACGAGTACTACGACGGGCTGATGCGCCGCCTCGAGGGCGACAAACAGCACGTGCAATACGTGATGAACCTCTGGGGCAAACCGTTCACCGCAGCCGGGGCGCAGAGCCTCGACGGCAAGGCCGCCTACGTGCTGTTGCGTCTGGCCGGTGACATCGGCCAGATCGAAGCCAACCAGTCCGTGGCCGCCGTGCGCGACATCGTCGCCAAAGACACCCCGCCGCCGGGCCTCAAGGTCTACGTCAGCGGCGCGGCTCCCCTGGCCTCCGACACGCTCACCATTGCGAACAACAGCCTGAACAACGTCACGATCGTCACGATCATCCTCATCGTGGTGATGCTGCTGCTGGTGTATCGGGCCCCCTCCGTGCTCTTGGTGCCCTTGCTGGGAGTCCTGATCGAAATGCTGGTCGCCAAAGGGATTACCGCCACCCTCGGCCACCTGGGATACATCGAACTCTCGTCGTTCGCGGTGAACATCGTCGTCGCACTGACGCTGGGCGCGGGAACGGACTACGGCATCTTCTTGATGGGCCGCTATCACGAGGCACGGCAAGCCGGCGAAAGCCGGGAGGACGCCTTCTACACCGCGTACCGGAGCGTGGCGCCAATCATCATCGGCTCGGGGCTGACGATCGCGGGCGCGTGCTATTGCCTGACTTTCGCACGGCTGAACTACTTCCACACCATGGGTCCCGCAGTGGCGATCACGATGCTGTTCACCATCACGGCGGCGATGACGCTGGGCCCGGCCCTGTTGACCGTGGGAAGCCTGCTCGGGCTGTTCGATCCCAAACAAAAGGTGAAGGCACACCTGTATCGGCGCATCGCCGCGAGCGTGGTGCGCTGGCCGGTGCCGATCCTGGCAGCCAGTTCGGCCGTCGTCATGATCGGGGCGATCTTCGTGCCGACCTACCGGCAGAACTACGACGAC
>NZ_JBYCLG010000179.1:0-21088 GCF_057473785.1 Mycobacterium sp. TH-M103 | reverse complement strand
GCCGCGAACTCGAGGAGCTGGTGGGCAGGCTGATGTCCTACAAGCTGGACCGCGCGCGGCCGCTGTGGGAGCTGTGGGTGATCGAGGGCGTCGAGGGCGGCCGGATCGCCTCGCTGACCAAGATGCACCACGCCATCGTCGACGGGGTCTCCGGTGCCGGGCTGGGCGAGATCCTGCTGGACGTGACGCCCGAACCCCGGCCGCCGCAGCAGGAGACGGTCGGATCGCTGGTGGGTTTCCAGCTGCCGGGCTTCGAACGGCGTGCGGTGGGCGCCCTGATCAACGTCGGTGTCATGACGCCCTTCCGCATCGCCCGGCTGGTGGAGCAGACGCTGCGTCAGCAGATCGCCGCGCTCGGGGTCCGCAGCCGGCCGCCGCGCTTCTTCGAGGCACCCAAAACCCGGTTCAACGCGACGGTGTCGCCGCACCGGCGGATCACCGGGTGCCGCGTGGAGCTGTCCCGGGCCAAGGCCGTCAAGGACGCCTTCGGCGTCAAGCTCAACGACGTCGTGCTGGCGCTGGTGGCCGGTGCCGCCCGGGAGTATCTGCAAAAGCGTGGCGAGCTGCCGGCCAAGCCGCTGATCGCGCAGATCCCGGTGTCGACGCGCACCGACGACAGCAAGGACGACGTCGGCAACAAGATCAGCTCGATGACCGTGTCGCTGGCCACCGACGTCGACGACCCCGCCGAGCGGCTGCGGGTCATCCACGAGAGCGCGCAGAGCGCCAAGCTGATGGCCAAGGCTCTCTCGGCGCATCAGATCATGGGGCTGACCGAGACCACCCCGCCCGGGCTGCTGCAGCTGGCCGCGCGGGCTTACACCGCCAGCGGGTTGTCGCGAAACCTGGCCCCCATCAACCTGGTCGTTTCCAACGTGCCGGGGCCGCCGTGGCCGCTGTACCTGGCCGGCGCCAAGCTGGATTCGCTGGTGCCGCTGGGTCCGCCGGTGCTGGACGTCGCCTTGAACATCACCTGTTTCTCCTACACGGACTACCTCGACTTCGGCTTCGTGACGACGCCCGAGGTGGCCAACGACATCGACGAGATGGCGGACGGCATCGACCATGCGCTGACCGAACTGGAGAAGGCCGCGGCGCTGGGCTCCTAGCTTTCTCCTGTCCTTGGTTGTCGAGGTATCGGTTTAAATCTTCAATAGCGACTGGACCGCGGTGTACCCGGCGACAGCAACGAGGAGCCACACGAACCATCGGGTCAATCGCTCGGCCGGCACCCGGCCGGCGATCACATCGCCGAGGAGTACCCCGACCATTCCGGCCACGGTGAACGGGATCGCCACTCGCCAGTCGATCCGTGCGTCGGGGAGGCGGGCCACCAGCCCTTCGGCGGAGCTAATGACGATCACCAACAGGGAGGTCCCGACCGCGAGCGGCATCTCGTAGCCCAGCGCCAGGACCAGCGCCGGCACGATCACGAACCCGCCGCCCACCCCGAAGAATCCGGTGAAGAATCCGACGACGCTGCCGGCGACGACCACTCGCCAGGCGGTTCCCGGCTTTGTCCGTTGTGGACCGCCGCCTTCACTGGCGTTCGCATCCGAGCCGGCGTGGTGAGCGACGGTGGTCGGCTGGTGGCCGTCGGCAGCGGCGGAGGTCAATTGCTTGGTGTGGCAGGGAGTCTCGGTGTCCCGGGCGCGCATGCGCCATGCAGCCAGCAATATCAGCGCGGAAAACGCAAGCATCAGAACGCTGTTGGGGATTGCACGGCTGAGTAGTGAACCAAGAACCGAGCCGCCGATGCCGACCAATCCGAAAACCAGCCCGGCGACGATCCGCACCCGGCCCGCGCGCAAGTGGCCAACCGTCCCGACCAACGCCGTGGCGCCGACCGCCAACAGCGAGGTCGTCGTCGCCGCGTGGGCCCCCTGGCCCACCCCGTAGACCAGGGCCGGCACCGCCAACATGGATCCACCACCGCCGAGCGCGCCAAGGGAGAGTCCGATCAGAAAGCCCAACGGTCCCGCGGCGACGACGCCGCCGGTGGTCAGCGCCGCCAAGCGCATCGTGTTCACCGTGGCGCACCCTGCGTGGCCGGGGCCCTGATATCAGGGCCGGGCAGCAATGCCCCAGCGATGAAGTACGACACGTACCGGGCGTCCGCGCACCATCGTGTCGAGCACCATATCGGCGCCGGAAATTCCGGTGAGCGGCCGCCGGCGGCTCGAACGCTCACGTCCCAGGGCCAGGGTTGTCAGCATCATGGTGTCGGCGATGAGATTGCCGATCCGCTCGATGCTCCGCCGCTGTGGCGTGAACATCCCGAACACGCCGCGATCCTTCGCAACCTGGTGTTGCTGGCCGTGCATCGTTGCCGTCCGCATCGGTTGTCGGGCGGCTCGTTTGATTTGCGTCAGCCGAGTCGGGCTTTGATATCCGCTTCGGCTGCAGGGAGATGGTGGCGTAGGCGAGGAGCCCCACCGGGATGATGGCCGTGATGCCCACCTGGGCCAGGGTCAGCGGCGTCGACGCGCGATTGTGGGTCACCAGCGCCGCGACCGCACACGTCGCTGCCGTGCCGCACACAACGATCACGCGCAACCATTTCTCATGCGATTTCATCTTTCTGCACGCGCATTCCCGTACACGAAACGAGCCGTCGCGGTCATGCCGATGAAGACCGCGATCGCGAACACCCAGGCGCTGGCGGCCATCTGCACGCCACCACTGAGAAGGTGCCCACTGGTACATCCATCGGTCATCCGCGCACCGAACATCATGACGAAGGCGCCACCGAAGGTGCCGAGTGCCCGCTTGATCGGACCGTTTCCGAACCGGTTGCGCCAGGATGGAGGAATAACCGGCCGGAAGCCTTGAAAATGCCGGCTCACGAAGAGCGCGGCAAGCAATGCGCCGAGGAACGTTCCGATGTCGGAAAACGGCTCCCATCCTACTTTGTGGATCGCCACGTTGCTGTAATCGAAGCTCGGGAGGAACAGTCGACCGGCCAACCACGAGTATGTCGTGGATTCACCGAAAATCTGGTGCAGGAAAATGGCGAGTACCACCAGCAACCCGATAAAGACACTGGTGCTCAACTTGATTCGGGAGTAGAAGTTGCTGTCGGGCACGTCGGCCGCCACCACGCTGTGGAGCCGGTTCGAGCAGTTCTGCCGCAATCCGCCTTCTGCCAAATATGCGGCCGTGTCGCGCATCGATTCCTGATCCCGCGGACTGATCTGTCCGGTGCGGGCTTGCATCACCCAACTTCGGCCGCCTGAATAGCGAGGAAGGAATGCCGTACCGGCGAGCAGTGCAACCGCGTACGCGGCGGCGATCAGCAGTGTGAATACCGGCCGAATGTGGTGGACCGAACCGGATGCGATGACATCGCCGTAGCCAGCGGTGCGTAGTAACCACCGGCCGGCCGCCGTTTGATACAGCATTGTCCAGGCTGCGGCGCCCAGGACACCGCCCGGAAACGCATACAACGCGTCGCGGCGGCCCTCGCCGAGGGCCATCAATTCGGAACCCGGGACGTAGCCAGATACCGCCATGCCCGCACCGAACAGCAGTCCACCGATAGCCACGCCGACGACGTATACGGGCTTTGGCGAAAAATGCATGGAAATTCCCAGAGCGTACAGGCCGTAGAGGGCGAGAGCCCCGATTGCGCAAGCGATAGCCAGGCAGCCGACCAACAACCGGTCTTTCCAACGGGCGAGCCGGATCAGGGTCTCCGGATTACCGATTCCCCAGACCTCGCCGACGCCGCCGAACAGGATTCCGAACACCACGCCAATCCACAGCGGGGCTGTCACCGTGATCATTACGGCGTCGACCTTAATGCCCGGGAATCAGCCGGGACCGGCTGCGCGGACAACACAACAGTGCGTGACAACAGAGCGTGCATCAGGGTGCGAATATTTCCGTCGCTTCTGGTGACGTCGCCAGCGGAGGGGAAGCCGTGGTGGCGACCGATGTAGGCTTCGGCGCGCATGCGCGACACCAGGTGTGGATAGTGCAGTTCGAAGGCGCGCCGCGGGCGAAGTGTATGTAGCACAATCAGTTACATTCGCAATATGAGTGACGCCTACTTTGCGGGGTCCTTATTTTTGATCGGGTCCGGGTCGTTGTCGGTCATTCCGACCCGGGCTGCGCCGCCGGGAGAGCCGAGCTGGGCGAAGAAGTCGGCGTTGATCTGGGTGTAGTCACTCCACTCCTCCGGGACGTCTTCGTCGACATAGATGGCTTCGACCGGGCACACCGGCTCGCAGGCGCCGCAATCGATGCACTCGTCGGGCTGGATATAGAGCATGCGTTGACCCTCGTAGATACAGTCGACGGGACATTCGTCGATGCAACTCTTGTCTTTAACGTCGATGCAGGGTTCGGTAATCACAAACGTCACGGATTTTGCCTTCCTTTCCAGCTCATGGCGGGCGATACGGTGCGAGGAACGGGTCAATCGTGGCCAACCCGCAGCATTTCGGCAATGGTGGACAGCTTGACGCGGGGCCTGCCGCAGGACTGACCGGCTTTTCGCTCGTAGGCGTCGATGAGCTTCCAGTGTGCGGCAGTGACCAGTTGCGGTCGGCGTGCGGCCAGCCAGGTGGCGAGTTGGTCGGCGTGGTCGGCGCCGAACTCGGCGAGCCCGGAATCTCCGGCGGCACGCAGGTCGTTGAGCAGCGTGTCGACGGTTTCTTGGGAATCTTTTTTGTTGGTGCCGATAACCCCGGTGGGTCCGCGTTTTATCCAGCCGACGACGTAGGCGTTGCGGCTGCCCGCGACCTTGCCGTTGGTGTTGGGGATGGTGCCACTGCGGTCGTCGAACGGCAGCCCGGCGATGGGGACGCCGCGGTAACCGACCGCTCGGACGACGAGTTGGGCGGAAAGGGTTTCGCGTGCGCCGGTGTCCTTGGCCACCACCGCGCCGTTGTCGTCGCGGACCAGCTCGTTGCGGCCCAGCACGACCTGCTCGACTTTGCCGTTGCCGCGGATCTCGATGGGCGAGCTCAAGAAGTGGAAGACGATGCGGCGGTAGCCGGGATGGGGCTGGCGGGCGGCGTATTGACGCAGCACGGCCACGTTGTTCTTGACGGTCTTGCTCGCCGCGGCGACATCGTCGTCGTCGACCGCCAGTTGGGCCGGGTCGACGATGACGTCGACGCCGCCCAGCTCGCCCAATTCGCGAAGCTCCAGTGTGGTGAACGCGGCCTGCAACGGGCCGCGCCGGCCCACGATCAGCACTTCGCGTACTCCGCAGGGTCGCAATGATTCCAGCGCATGATCGGCGATGTCGGTGGTCGCGAGGACGTCAGGGTCGGTCACCAGCATCCGTGCCACGTCCAGGGCGACATTGCCGTTGCCGACCACGACAGCCCGCGCCCCGGACAGGTCGGGCGCCATCTGTGAGAAGTTCGGGTGGGCGTTGTACCAACCCACGAAGTCGACCGCGGCCACACTCCCGACCAGGTGTTCCCCGGGAATGTTGAGCGGCCGATCAGATTGCGCGCCGACGGCATAGATCACGGCGTCGTACTGCCGGCCCAGCTCGTCCACGCTGATATGTTGGCCCACCGCGACATTCCCGAAAAACCGGAAGCGCGGATCATCGGCAGTCTTTTCGAACTGCTTGCTGACGGACTTGATCTTGGGATGATCCGGCGCCACCCCCGAGCGCACCAAACCCCACGGGGTCGGCAACATCTCCAGCATGTCGACCGTCACGTCGAAGTCCTCCGATGCGTCGGCGGCCTTCAACAGGGACGCCGCGGCGAAGAATGCCGACGGGCCGGAGCCGACGATCGCAATGTAAAAGCGACGCATCACCACCGAATTTCCCTTCGACGACGGTGATTCACGGTGCTTTCGGGACGTGTAGCCCGCACTCGGTCTTGTTCAATCCCTGCCAACGTCCGCTACGTTTGTCGGCGCCCGGCGCCGGCTTCGTGGTGTTCGGTGCGCACCCGATCGACGTGTAGCCCTCTTCCATAAGGGGATTGACCAGCACCTTGTGTTCCGTGATATAGCGCTGCATGTCGTCATCGGTCCAGGCGGCCAACGGATTAACCTTGAGCAACCCGAACGTCTCGTCGAAGCTGATCAGCGGGGCGTCGGCGCGAGTGGGCGCGTCGACCCGCCGGAGCCCGGTCACCCAGGCGCGAAATCCGTGTTCGGACAGTGCTTTGGTCAACGGGACGACCTTGCGCAACCGGCAGCACTCGTCGGGATCGTTGTGGCACAGGCTCGTTCCCAGAGCCAGCACCGACGGTTCGGGACCGATGGTCAGCATCCGCACGTCGTAGCTGGCCGCGACCGCGTCACGCATGCCGAGGGTTTCGCTGAATTCGTTGCCGGTGTCGATGTAGAGCACCGGCACACCCGGGCGCACGGCGGCGGCCAGGTCGATGAGCACCGCGTCCTGCATGTTCGACGCGACGACGTAATGCTCGCCGAACTGCGCGTCCGTCCAGCGCAGCAGGTCGGTCGCGTCGGCGCCGTCAAGTTCGGCCGCGCCGCGGGCGGCCAGGTCGCGCAACTGGTCCTCGGTCCAGCTGTCGGTGTGTTGACTCATCGCAGATCCTTTTCGTCGGCGCGCATAGCCCACTGCGCGAATCGTTCGCCGTCCTGACGCTGATCGACGAAGTTGCGCACCACGCGGTCGACATAGTCACCGAGATCGGTGCTGAAAACCTTGTGCTGGCGCAGCTTTCGCCCGAACTCGGCACCCGCGCCAACGCTGCCGCCGAGATGCACCTGAAAGCCTTCCACCGCCCCGCCGTGACCGTCGTCGACCATTTGGCCCTTGAAGCCGATGTCGGCGATCTGCACCCGGGCGCACGAATTCGGGCACCCGTTGAGGTGCACGCTGATCGGCACGTCCAGCGCGCTGTTGAGATCGGCCAGACGGCGCTCCAGTTCGGGGACCAAGGTTTGGGCTCGGACCCGTGTCTCGGTGAAAGACAATTTGCAGAATTCAATCCCACTGCAGGCCATCAGATTTTTCCGCCAGCGTGACGGCTGCCGCGGCAGGCCCACGGCGTCGAGGCCGGCCAGTGTGTCGTCAAGTTTGTCGTCGGGCACATCGAGCACGATCAATTTCTGATATGGACTCAACCGGGCCCGGTCCGAGCCGGCTTTCCCCATCAGATCGGCCACCGCCGACAAGATGGTGCCAGAAACCCGTCCGGCGATCGGGGCGACCCCGATCGCATTGTGGCCGTTTTTTTGCCGCTGTACACCGACATGGTCGATCGGGAAAGCCGGCGGCTCGGGGGCCGGGCCGTCACGAAGCGAGCGGTGCAGGTACTCGGTTTGCAGGATGTGTCGGAATTTCTCCACACCCCAGTCCTTGACCAGAAACTTCATTCGCGCCTTGGAACGCAGCCGACGGTAACCATAGTCACGAAACAGCGCAGTCACCGCCTCCCACACATCGGGCACCTCGTCCAGCGGGACCCAGGCCCCTAATCGCTGGGCGAGCATCGGATTGGTGGACAACCCGCCACCGACCCACAAGTCCGTCCCCGGGCCGTGCTCAGGGTGGTCAATCCCGATAAACGCCACATCGTGGGTTTCGTGTGAGACGTCCTGCAAACCCGAAATCGCGGTCTTGTATTTACGCGGCAGATTCGCGTACTCCGGGTTATCCAAAAACCGCCGGACGATCTCGTCGATCGCGGGGGTCGCGTCGAGCACCTCATCGACAGACTCACCAGCCAGAGGCGACCCGTGGAAGCCACGCGGACAATCCCCACACGCCTCGATGGTCGACAGGCCCACCGTCTCCAACCGACGCCAGATCTCGGGAACGTCTTCGATCTGCACCCAATGAATCTGCAGATTTTCCCGATCCCCGATATCGGCGGTATCGCGGGCGAACTCTGTGGAAATCTCCCCCAGGGCGGCCACCGCGGCGGCCGACCACGCCTTACCGTCCGAGCGGACCCGCATCATGAAGTTGCGGCTCTCAATCACGTCGATGTTCTCGTCACCGGTCCACGAGCCGTCATACCCTTGTTCCCTCTGGGTGTACAAACCCATCCAGCGGAACCGGCCCCGCAGATCGGTCTTGTCGATGCTGTCGAACCCCGCCGCAGCGTAGGTGTTCAGGATGCGGTCACGCACATTGAGCGGCGCGTCGTCGTGTTTGAACTGCTCGTTGTCATTAAGCGGCGCCCGACCTGCCGACGCCCACTGGCCCTCGGAGCGCTGACGACCCGAATGAGTCGATGCATTCAATCCCGGTCCTCCTCCTGAAGCGGATGACACTTCAGTCGCGTTTGCCCACGGCACCGACGTGCTAAACGGGGGACCTGCTGTGAAAAACAAGGGAACGTCCTGAGCGCATCGATCGCCTCGGGCCGAGGCGCTGTCGGCGCATCAGATCACGGGGCTGACCGGGACCACCCCGCCCGGGCTGCAGCTGGCCGCGCGGGCTTACACCGCCAGCGGGCTGTCGCGAAAACCGGGCCCCATCAACCTGGTCGTGTCCAACGTGACGGGGCCGCCGTGAGCGCTGTACCTGGCCGGCGCGAAGCTGGATTCGCTGGTTCCGCCCGGTCCGCCGGTGCTGGACGTCGCCTTGAACGTCACCTGTTTCTCCTACACGGACTACCTCGACTTCGGCGCGTGACGACGCCAGAGGTGGCCAACGACATCGACGAGATGGCCGACGGCATCGCGTCGGCGCTGACCGGGCTGGAGAAGGCGGCTGCGCAGGTGTCGGTCGCCGGTGCGGTAGGCGTCGATGGCGTTGCGGTGGCGCAGATTGTCGCCGATGTCGTCCAGTCCGTCGAGAAGCAGTTTGCGGGGCCGACGGAGTCACCGCATCTGCATCCCCGGGTCGACCGCGGTCATGCGTTGGTGCAGGAGCCGATGAAGGCGGTGTCGATGGGTATGGTGGTCATCGACGCCGGTGACGCGGCTCCAGGCTGATTTTTCGGCTAGCCGCGGTCCGGATGGGTAGTGGCGTAGACCCAGGACAAAAACCGTGCCACCGCCTCGGCGGATTGGTGCGCCCGCGGCGACGAGAAGATGTCGAAAGCGTGCTGGGCGCCGGGCAATTCGGCGTAGGCGACCGGCGACTTGGACACCGCGCGCAGTTCGTCGACGAATTCCTGCGCCTCGCCGACCGGGATGAGCGAGTCGTCGCGGCCGTGCAGGACGAAGAACGGCGGCGCGTCGGCGCGCAGCCGCCGGATCGGCGAGGCGTCGACGTAGAGGTGCCGGTGCGAAGCGAATTCCCTTTTGACGACGAACTTCTCGAGCAGGCGTATGAATTCGCGACGCCCGTCGCCCTCGGTGGAGTACCAGTCGTAGCGCCCGTAGACCGGAACCGCGGCGACCACCGAGGTGTCGGCGTCCTCGAAGCCCGGCTGGTATTGGGGGTCGCCCGCGGTCAGCGCGGCCAGCGAACACAGGTGACCGCCCGCGGACCCGCCGGTGATCGCGACGAAGTCGGGGTCGCCTCCGTAGTCGGCGATGTTCTCCTTCACCCACGCCAGCGCGCGTTTGACGTCGACGATATGGTCGGGCCAAGTGTGCCGCGGGGACACCCGGTAGCCGATCGACACGCACACCCAGCCGCGGGCGGCCAGGTGGCTCATCAGCGGGTAAGCCTGCGGGCGGCGCATCCCGATCACCCAGGCCCCGCCGGGCACCTGCAGCAGCACCGGTGCCTTGCCGTCGCGCGGCAGGTCGCGGCGCCGCCAGACGTCGGCGAGGTTCGCGCGGCCGTGCGGGCCGTAGCGCACCACGTTGGTCTTCTCGACGTAGCGACGGCGCGCGACGGTGTTGGCCAGCGGCAGGATCCGGCGCCCGCGGCGGGTGAAGGCCGCCGGGAGGTCGAGGATGTCGTTGGCGTAGTCGGGGCCGAGTTGTTCGCGCAGCCCGGCCTCGAGCACGGGGCCGGGGGTGGTGACGCCGCGGTAGCGGATCGCCCCCAGGATCGCCCACGACGCGACCGTCAGGACGAGCGCCGCCCGGCCCCGGGGCCCGGCGAAGTCGCCGCGCCGGCCGCGGCGCAGCGCATCCACCAGGGAGGCCGAGAAGTAAAGGCCCGGCACTTCCGAGGTCGGCCAGCCGAACCAGAACACCAGAACGGTGCTGTAACCCTTGCGGGCCAGCGGCCGGAAGCCGTTGGCGGCGTTGGCCAATTCCAGCGCGGCGCGGGCCAGGGGCCGCGGGCGGCGCAGCCGCCCGGTCAGCCCGAACCTCACGAGCCGGTGACCTTCGCCCGCAGTTCGTTGCGCAGGATCTTGCCGGTGCTGCCGCGGGGGAGTTCCTCGACGATCGCGATCTCGCGGGGAACCTTGTAGTTGGCCAGGTTCTCGCGGACGTGTTGCTTGAGGTCGTCGGAGGTCGCCGACTCGCCGGGGTTCAGCACCACGAATGCGGCCAGCCGCTGCCCGTACTCGTTGTCGTCGATGCCGATCACCGCGGCCTCGGCCACGCCGGGGTGTGCGGCCAGGGCCGTCTCCACCTCGATGGGGTAGACGTTCTCGCCGCCGGAGACGATCATCTCGTCGTCGCGGCCCACGACGAACAGCCGTCCGGCGGCGTCGAGGTATCCGACGTCGCCCGACGACATGAACCCGGCGTGGAAGTCTTTCGTGGTGCCCGAGGTGTAGCCCTCGAACTGGGTGTCGTTGCGCACGTAGATGGTGCCCACCTCGCCGGTGGGCAGTTCGTTGAATTCGGAGTCCAGGATCCGGATCTCGGTTCCGCCCGCGGGCCGGCCGGCGGTGTCGGGCGCGGCGCGCAGGTCCTGCGGGGTGGCGGTGGCGATCATGCCCGCCTCGGTGGCGTTGTAGTTGTTGTAGATCACGTCGCCGAACTCGTCCATGAACGCCGTGACGACGTCGGGGCGCATCCGCGACCCCGATGCCGCCGCGAACCGTAACGACTTGCCGCTGTAGCGGTTTCGTACCTCGTCGGGCAGCTCCATGATGCGGTCGAACATCACAGGCACCACCGCCAGGCCCGTCGCCCGGTGGCGGTCGACCAGCTCGAGGGTGGCCTCCGGGTCGAACTTGCGCCGGGTGACCACCGTGCAGGCCATCGACGCGGCGAAGATCAGCTGCGAAAAGCCCCAGGCGTGGAACATCGGCGCCACGATTACGACCGTCTCCTCGGCGCGCCACGGCGTGCGGTCCAGGATCGCCTTGAGCGTGCCCACCCCGGCGTTGCCGCCGGTCTGGTTGGCGCCCTTGGGCGTTCCGGTGGTACCGGAGGTGAGCAGGATCATCCGGCCCTTGCCGCCGGTGCGGCGGGGCTGCTGCCCGGCGTGCTCGGCGGCGAGCCCCTCGACCGTCAGGCCGTGCTGTCCCTCGGTCCAGGCCACGATGCGTGTGGCGTCCGGCCGGTCGGCCAGCGCGCGGTCCACCGTCTCGGTGAACTCCTCGTCGTAGACGACCGCGTCGACGCCCTCGCGGTTGACCACATCGGCCAGCGCCGGCCCGGCGAACGACGTGTTGAGCAGCACGACGTCGGAGCCGATCCGGTTGACGGCCACCACCGCCTCGACGAAGCCGCGGTGGTTGCGGCACATGACCCCGACCACCTTCGGCTGGCCCGAGGGCAGGCCCTGCAGCGCCGCGGCGAACGCGTTGATCCGCTCGTCGAGCTGCCGCCACGTGAGCGTGCCGAGCTCGTCGATCAGGCCGGGGCGGTCCGGGCAGCGCTGCGCCGCGCCGGCGAAGCCCACCGTCATGCCCAAGCCTTCGCGGCTCATGGCGGCGGCGATCTTCAGGTAGCGGTCGGGCCGCATCGGCGCGAGCAATCCGGCGCGGCGCAGGGTGGCGATGAGGCCGAGGGTCTGGTCGATGCGCCCGATGAGAGAAGCCACGGCTCAGCCCAGGATCGGGAAACGGCGTTTGGCGGCGAGCTCGTCGAGACCCTGCTGCATGACCGAGCGCACGTACTCGTCGACCTCGTCGACGTCGGGGTCCTCACCGAAGCGCGCCGCGATGTCGATCGGCTCCAGCACCCGCGTCACGATCTTGGTGGGCAGTGGCACGTTGGGCGGGATCACGGCGCTCAGGCCGAACGGGAAGCCGAACGACAGCGGCAGGATGGCGCTGCGCAGCAGGCGCTTCACCCCGAGCCGCTCGGCCAGCCAGGTGCCGCGGGACAGGTAGAGCTGGGTCTCCTGCCCGCCGATCGACACCGCGGGCACGATGGGCACCCCGGCCTCGACCGCCGTGCGCACGTAGCCCTTGCGGCCGTTGAAGTCGATGACGTTCTCCGAGAAGGTGGGCCGGTAGGCGTCGTAGTCGCCGCCGGGAAACACGATCACGACACCGCCGGAGCGCAGGGCGCGGGCCGCGTTCTCCCGGCTGGCCCGGATGTAGCCGGTGCGCCGCAAGAACTGCCCGCTGGGCCCCGTCATGAGGATGTCGTGGCTCAGCGTGTAGACGGGCCGGTCGTACCCGAACTTCGCGTAGAAGTCGGCGCTGAAGATCGGGACGTCCATCGGGAACATGCCGCCGGAATGGTTGCCGACCACCAACGCCCCGCCGGGCGGGAACGAGTCCAGCCCGAGCACCTGGCAGCGGAAGTACGTCTTGAGCACCGGGCGCATGACGCCCATGACGCGCTGCGTCAGTCCGGGATCCCACCTGTCGATGTCGCCGGTATCCGCGCTGTCGTCGGTCACGTCGCTCCTGGGGTTGCTGCCACGGTGATTTCCTCGATCGTAACGGGCCGGGTGTCGGGCAGTTTCCTCCGCATTTTCCGGCGGATTCCGCCGCGGCGGGCGTAGCGGCGGCGGTATCTTGTCGTCCACACGTATGGTGCCGGTCGTATCCGGCGCGCTATTGTTACGCACGCCCGACGGTAAACTCCCAGTTGAGAGGGACGGAATGGACCTCGCCGGCATGACTGACACGCCCGAGCGGGTCCGCACCACCGGGGTGACTCCCGACGAATCCGTCGCCGCGGCGGTCGAGACGGCCGACCGCCGCCAGGCCGAGTACTTTCTGGGGCTGCTGATGCAGCGCCGGCGCCTCGTCGACCACCGGATCGAGCAATATCGCAAGGCGGTCGCCGCCGCCCAGAACGGCGGCGACGCCGAATGCTCCTACGGCTTGCGGCGGATGGCCCACGCCGAAGAGGACCGGCGGACTCTCGAAGATCTGATTCAGAACCTGCGGCGGCGCTTCCCGCGTCAGGACCCGGGCGGCGTCCCCGGCGGTGCGCAGGTGCGGTTCGCCGTCCGGTAGGCGTAGTCGGCCGATGGGCTTCATGACACCGGAGTTTCCCGACGTCGACCCCGCAACCTGGCCCAGCCGGCCGCGGGCCGAGCGGCGCCAGATCATGGCCCGGCACTGGGTCGAGCACGGTTTCGGCTCCCCGTATGCGGTGTACCTGTTCTACGTCGTCAAGGTCGCGCTCTATGTCGCCGGTGCCGCCGCGGTGATCTCTCTGACCCCGGGGCTGGGCGGGCTCGGGCGCGTTGCCGGCTGGTGGACCCAGCCGATCGTGTACCAGAAGGTGGTCGTCTTCACGCTGCTGTTCGAGATCCTCGGCCTGGGCTGCGGGTCGGGGCCGCTGACCGCGCGCTTCTGGCCGCCGTTCGGTGGCTTTCTATATTGGTTGCGGCCCAACACGATCCGGCTGCCGCCCTGGCCGGGCAAGGTGCCCTTGACCGCCGGCGACAACCGCGCCGTCGTCGACGTGGCGCTCTACGTCATCGTGCTGGGGTCGGGGGTGTGGGCCCTGCTCGCGCCGGGGACCGGCGGGCCGGTCACCCCCTCCAACGACATTGGCCTGATCGATCCCGTGCGGGTGCTGCCCGCGATCGTCGCGCTGGCCCTGCTGGGACTGCGCGACAAGACCGTCTTCCTGGCCGCGCGCGGCGAGCACTACGGGCTGACGCTGCTGGTGTTCTTCTTCGGCTTCACCGACCAGATCGCCGCCTTCAAGATCATCATGCTCGCGCTGTGGTGGGGGGCGGCGACCTCCAAACTCAACCACCACTTCCCCTACGTGGTGGCGGTCATGATGAGCAACAGCCCGCTGCTGCGCAGCAGGGCGTTCAACTGGTTCAAGCGCAGGCTCTACCTCGACCCCGTCGACGACCTGCGCCCCTCGTGGGTGCCGAAGGTCATGGCCCACGTCGGCGGCACCACCGCCGAGTTCCTGGTGCCCCTGGTGTTGGTCTTCTTCGCCGACGGCCATCGCTGGGCCTGGTTTCTCATCGGGTTCATGGTGCTGTTCCACCTCAACATCACCTCGACCATTCCGATGGGAGTCCCGTTGGAATGGAACGTGTTCTTCATCTTCTCGCTGATCTACCTGTTCGGGCACTACGCCGGGGTGACGGCGTTGGGCCTGCGCTCGCCGTTGCTGCTGGCCATCCTGATCGCGGCGCTGGCGGTGGTGCCGATCGTGGGAAACCTTTTCCCCGAACAGATCTCGTTCCTGCCCGCGATGCGCTACTACGCCGGGAACTGGGCGACCAGCACCTGGTGCCTGCGCACCGGCGCCGAGGACAAGATCGAGGCGAGCATCACCAAGGCGTCGGCCCTGCCCCCGAATCAGCTTGCCCGCCTCTACGGTCCGGAAACCTCCGAACTGATGATCGACAAGCTGATGGCATGGCGGTCGATGCACACCCACGGGCGAACGCTCAACGGCCTGGTTCCCCGCGCCCTGTGCGGGGCCGACGAGGCGGACTATCGCCTGCGGGACGGGGAGATCATGGCCGGGCCGCTGATCGGCTGGAATTTCGGGGAGGGCCACCTGCACAACGAGCAGTTGCTCGCCGCCGTGCAGCGGCGCTGCCGATTCGAGGACGGCGACGTGCGGGTGATCATCCTGGAAAGCCAGCCGATCCAGGCCCAGCGGCAGGGATATCGCATCGTCGACGCCAAGGCCGGCCTGATCGAAGAGGGCTATGTCGACGTCGCGGACATGCTGACCCGCCAGCCGTGGCCGGAGCCCGGTGACGACTATCCGGTCCACGTGAAGGCCCGGCGCGCCAACCGATGACCCGGGCCGTCGTCGTCGGGGCCGGGCCGAACGGCCTGGCCGCAGCGATCCATCTGGCCCGGCACGGTGTCGACGTGCAGGTGCTCGAGGCCCGTGACAGCGTCGGCGGGGGAGCGCGCTCGGGGGAGCTGACGGTGCCCGGGGTCGTCCACGACCACTGCTCGGCGTTCCACCCGCTCGGCGTCGGGTCCCCGTTCTGGCAGGAGATCGACCTGGGGCGCCACGGGCTGGTGTGGAAGTGGCCCGAGGTCGACTGCGCCCACCCGCTCGACGACGGCACGGCCGGCGTGCTGTACCGGTCGATCGATCGGACCACGGGCGGCATGGGGCCCGACGCGACGCGGTGGCGGCGTGCCGTCGGAGACCTCGCGGCGGGGTTCGACGCGCTGGCCGAGGATCTGCTCCGCCCGGTGCTCAACGTCCCGCGACACCCGCTGCGGCTGGCCGGTTTCGGGCCGCGCGCGCTGCTGCCCGCCACCACGATGGCCCGCTGGTTCCGCACCGAACAGGCGCGCGCGCTGTTCGGCGGCACCGCCGCGCACGTCTACACCCGGCTGGACCGGCCGCTGACCGCGTCGCTGGGCCTGATGATCCTGGCCAGCGGGCACCGCTACGGCTGGCCCGTGGCCGAAGGCGGATCCGGGGCGATCACCCGCGCCCTGGCCGCCGCGCTGGCCGAGCACGGCGGCTCCGTGGCCACCGGAGTGACCGTCACCGTCCGCCGCGACATCCCCGACGCCGACATCGTCATGCTCGATCTGAGCCCCGCGCTGGCCTACGACCTCTACGGCGACCTCATGCCCGCCCGGATCGGGCGCTCCTACCGGCGCTACCGCGAGGGCGCATCGGCGTTCAAGGTCGACTTCGTCATCGAGGGCGACATCCCGTGGACGAACACCGACTGCGCGCGCGCCGGCACCGTCCATCTCGGCGGCTCGTTCGCCGAGGTCGCCGACACCGAACGTCAACGCGCACAAGGCAGGATGGTGCGACGCCCGTTCGTGCTCGTGGGGCAGCAGTACCTGGCGGACCCGTCGCGCAGCGCCGGCAACCTCAACCCGGTGTGGGCCTACGCGCACGTGCCCTTCGGTTACGACGGCGACGCCACCGCCGCGGTCGTCGCGCAGATCGAGCGGTTCGCCCCTGGCTTTCGCGACCGCGTCGTCGCCACCGTCAGCAAGGGCACCGCCGATCTTCAGGCCTACAACCCCAACTTCGTCGGCGGGGACATCATCGGCGGCGCCAACGACGGGCTGCAGGTCCTGTTCCGCCCGCGGATCGCCGTCAACCCGTATGCGACCGGCGTACCGGGGGTGTACCTGTGTTCGCAGTCCACGCCGCCGGGCGCCGGTGTCCACGGACTGTGCGGGTACCACGCCGCCGACGCGGCGCTGCGCTGGTTGCGCACGCGGCGCTGAACTATCCGCCGTAGCCGAAACGTGACTGAGCCTTGACCGAATCGCTCACGCGCCCTTGCGGTTCCACGCGCCACGGCACCCCTACGATCACTATTGCAACGATGTCAGTTACAAGGGAATTGGAGCCATGCGGACGGCTGTTCGGGGTGTTCTCACGGTCATCGGGGTCGCTGCGAGCGTGGTTGCGGGGCCGGCCGGCGTCAGCCAGGCGGCGGCCGCCCAGCCCGACCGGTTCGCCATCGCATCGGTGCTGCCGACCCGTGGCGAGGTGGTGGGGATTGCGCACCCGGTCGTAGTGACCTTCCGCGCGCCCGTGACCGGCTCGGCCGCGCGGCACGCGGCCGAGCGCGCCGTGGACGTCACCTCATCGCCCGCGCGGACCGGCACGTTCGAATGGCTCGACAACGACGTCGTGCAGTGGGTTCCCAACAGGTACTGGCCGGCGCACAGCACGGTGTCGTTGTCGGTGGGCGGCCCGCGCGGGCTTGCCGTGGACTTCCAGACCGGTCCCGCCGTCGTCGGCGTCGCCAGCATCTCGGACCACACGTTCACCGTGAGCATCGACGGAGCCGAGGCCGATCCGCCGACCCCGCTGCCGGCGCCGCACCACCGGCCCCACTGGGGGCAGGAGGGCGTGCTGCCGGCCTCGATGGGCAGGCCGGAGTTCCCGACGCCCACCGGCTCCTACACCGTTCTGTCCAAGGAACGTTCGGTGATCATGGACTCGAGCAGCGTCGGCATCCCCGTCGACGATCCCGACGGTTACCGCATCCCGGTTGACTACGCCGTCCGCATCACCAGCCGCGGCCTCTTCGTGCACTCGGCGCCGTGGGCCATCAACTCGCTCGGGCTGGACAACGTCAGCCACGGCTGCATCAGCCTGAGCCCGACCGACGCGGAGTGGTACTACAACACCGTCCACGTCGGTGACCCCGTCATCGTGCAGGAATAGCGCGCTTCAGGGAGCGGGCGGAACCTCTTGTTGCCGCCGAATGCCCGACAAAAAACGGACCCGCTGGTCGCAACCAGCGGGTCCGTTTGCGTCGGAAGGGATCGGCCTCAGCCTCCCGAAGGGCCGGGCAGGGCCGGCTGACCGGCAACCGGGCCGCCGGTCGGCGCCGGACCGGTCGGCGCGTCCTTGGCCCCGGCCATGTCGATGATGGGAGCGGCCGCGACCCCACCCACGGGAGCCCCGGCCAACGCCGGGCCGAGCGCGATCAGCGGGGCACCGGCCGGGACCACCGGCAGCGGGGCGCCCAGCGGCAACGGGGCACCCAGCGGCAGCGGGGCACCCAGCGGCAGCGGGGCGCCCGCCGGTATCGGCGGCCCGAGCGCGATCAGCGGGGCGCCGACCGGAACCACCGGCCCCGGCGCGATCACCGGAACACCGGCCATGTCGGTGAGCGGAGCGCACGCCGGCGCACCGGCCGCGGCCGCCGCGCCGGCAGCCGCACCGGCCGCGGGTGCGCCGTCCGCAGCCGGGGCCGCGGCGTCACCCGCCTGATCCTGGACGCATGCATAACCGCCGGTTTTCAGGGGGGCGGCCGCCGCTTCCGGGCTCAACGCCATCGTTACCCCGCACAACCCCACTCCGGCAACTATTTTGACGTTGAACCGATCAAAGACCGTCATCAAGTCGACTCCTTTATGAGCGCTCAGTATTTCGCAATCAAGTGGTGCAGCAGAACCGCATTAGCCGTACCGCAGAGGTGTCTAGCCGACCGCCACGATTATTAGCAGCGCAGGTGCGACACGCACCGCGCCGCACCGCGCTGTTTCCAAATGGTGACGTAGCCGACTCCTGTCCGGTCAAAGTGGCGTGAATTCGTCGAAAAAAGGGGGCTGCGCGGGTGCCGCCTTCCGTCGGCGCCGACCATATTCGACTCGTTTTAGCTGGTCAATCCCAACGTATGGTGCACCGGGCTTCGCCGGGGGGCGCGGGCCCCGGCCGGGCATGCGTAAATGCGGGGCCGAATATCCATTATTTTCCGACCGACGATTCCGGCGGCGACAAAATCGATGCCGAGGAGTAATTATTCGGTTACCGCGGATGTTTTCTAATGTGGTATAGCGCGGTGGCGTCACGCTGGCCGGAATGATTTCGGAAAGCATCCCCGGTGGGCATTTTCGGAAGCGCGAGACGTCGCGCCCGCCGGGCCGTCGACCGCGGCGAAGGGGCCGCCGCTTCCACCGGCGGGATGGCGGCGCGCGTCGCTGATCTAGGCTGGCGGCAAAGCGCACTTCAGCGGACACAGCGCTCATCAGCGGACACGGAAGACAGGGAGAGAAAAGTGACGGTCCGAGTAGGCATCAACGGCTTCGGTCGAATCGGGCGAAACTTCTACCGGGCTTTGCTGGCGCAGCAGGCGCAGGGCACCGCGGACATGGAAGTGGTCGCCGTCAACGACATCACCGACAACCACACGCTGGCGCACCTGCTCAAGTTCGACTCGATCCTGGGCCGGCTGCCCTATGACGTCGGCCTGGAGGGCGAGGACACCATCGTCGTGGGCGACCGGAAGATCAAGGCGCTCGAGGTCCGGGAGGGCCCGGCCGCGCTGCCGTGGAGCGATCTCGGCGTCGACGTCGTCGTCGAATCCACCGGACTGTTCACCAACGCGGCCAAGGCCAAGGGGCACCTGGACGCCGGCGCGAAGAAGGTCATCATCTCCGCGCCCGCCACCGACCCCGACATCACGATCGTTCTCGGTGTCAACGACGACAAGTACGACGGCAGCCAGAACATCATCTCCAACGCCTCCTGCACCACGAACTGCCTGGCACCGCTGGCCAAGGTGCTCAACGACGAGTTCGGCATCGTCCGGGGCCTGATGACCACCATCCACGCCTACACCCAGGACCAGAACCTGCAGGACGGCCCGCACAAGGACCTGCGGCGGGCCCGCGCCGCGGCGCTGAACATCGTGCCGACGTCCACCGGGGCGGCCAAGGCGATCGGCCTGGTGATGCCCGAACTGAAGGGCAAGCTGGACGGCTACGCGCTGCGGGTGCCGATCCCGACGGGCTCGGTGACCGACCTGACCGCCGAGCTGTCCAAGCCGGCCGGCGTCGAGGAGATCAACGCGGCGTTCAAGGCCGCCGCCGACGGCAGGCTCAAAGGCATCCTGAAGTACTACGACGCGCCGATCGTCTCCAGCGACATCGTCACCGACCCGCACAGCTCGATCTTCGACTCCGGCCTGACCAAGGTGATCGACAACCAGGCCAAGGTGGTGTCGTGGTACGACAACGAGTGGGGTTACTCCAACCGCCTCATCGACCTGGTCGCCCTGGTCGGCAAGTCGCTGTAGACCCGTGGCCGTCCCCACTCTGGAAAACCTTCTGTCGGAAGGTGTTTCGGGTCGTGCCGTGCTGGTGCGCTCCGATCTGAACGTGCCGCTCGACGAGAGCGGCGCCATCACCGATCCCGGCCGGATCACCGCCTCGGTACCCACCCTGACCGCACTGCTCGACGCCGGCGCCAAGCTGGTGATCGCCGCCCACCTGGGCCGGCCCAAGGGTGGCCCGGACCCGAAGCTGTCGCTGGCACCGGTCGCCGCGGCCCTGGGCGAGCAGCTGGACCGGCACGTGCAGCTGGCCGGGGATGTGGTCGGCGCCGACGCGCTGGCCCGTGCCGAGGGCCTCACCGACGGCGACGTCCTACTGCTGGAGAACGTCCGCTTCGACGCGCGGGAGACCAGCAAGGACGACGCCGAACGACTCGCCCTGGCCCGCGAGCTGGCCGAACTGGTCGGGCCCACCGGGGCTTTCGTCTCCGACGGTTTCGGCGTGGTGCACCGCAAGCAGGCGAGCGTCTACGACGTGGCCACCCTGCTGCCGCACTATGCCGGCACGCTGGTGGCCGAGGAGATCCGGGTGCTGCAGCAGCTCACCAGCTCCACCAAGCGGCCCTACGCGGTGGTGCTCGGCGGGTCGAAGGTGTCCGACAAGCTCGGGGTGATCGAGTCGTTGGCCACCAAGGCCGACAGCATCGTCATCGGCGGCGGTATGTGCTTCACTTTCCTCGCCGCACAAGGGCTTTCGGTGGGCAAGTCGTTGCTGCAAGAAGAGATGGTGCAGACCTGCCGCAGGCTGCTCGACGACTATCACGACGTGCTGCGCCTGCCGGTGGACATCGTGGTGGGCGAGAAGTTCGCCGCCGAGGCGACCCCGCGGACCGTGCCCGCCGACGCCATCCCGGACGACGCGATGGGGCTGGACATCGGGCCGGGCTCGGTCAAACGGTTCGCCACGTTGCTGTCCAACGCCAGCACCGTCTTCTGGAACGGTCCGATGGGCGTGTTCGAGTTCCCGGCGTTCGCCGCGGGCACCAAGGGGGTCGCCGAGGCGATCGCCGCGGCTACCGGCAAGGGCGCGTTCAGCGTCGTCGGTGGCGGCGACTCGGCGGCCGCGGTGCGCGCCCTGGGCATCCCCGAAGGGGACTTCTCGCACATCTCCACCGGCGGCGGCGCCTCGCTGGAATACCTGGAGGGCAAGACGCTGCCGGGCATCGAGGTGCTCGGCCGGCCCCAGCCTGGAGGACGGTCATGAGCCGCAAGCCGCTGATCGCCGGCAACTGGAAGATGAACCTCAACCACTTCGAGGCGATCGCGCTGGTGCAGAAGATCGCGTTCGCGCTGCCGGACAAGTACTACGACAAGGTCGACGTCACGGTCATCCCGCCGTTCACCGACCTGCGCAGCGTGCAGACCCTGGTC
>NZ_JBYCLG010000178.1:0-11314 GCF_057473785.1 Mycobacterium sp. TH-M103 | reverse complement strand
CCATGCGGGCCGTGTGGGACGAGATCGAAGCCGCCGGGCTGCCGCTCACCCACCACATCGGCGAAACCCCGCCGAAGAGCCCGTGCGAGTTCAACAGCGTCGTCGTGGGGATGATGATCAACATCGACGGATTCCGGGAGACGTTCTCCAAGTACATCTTCGGCGGCATCCTCGATGACCACCCGGGCCTGCGGATCGGCTGGTTCGAGGGCGGGATCGCGTGGGTGCCGTGGGCGCTGCAGGACGCCGAGCACCTGGTGGCCTCCTACCGGCACATGTTCAACCGGCCGCTGCAGCACGACGTGCGGTACTACTGGGACACGCACATGATGGCGTCGTTCATGGTCGACCCGCTGGGTCTGCAGCTGATCGACAAGATCGGCGTCGACAAGGTGATGTGGTCCAGCGACTACCCGCACAACGAGAGCACCTACGGCTATTCGGAGAAATCCCTGGCGGCGGTCGTCGACGCGGTCGGGCCGGCTGACGCGGCGAAGATCGTCAGCGGCAACGTCACCCGATTCCTGGGGCTGGAGTGACGACGCTCGCCCCTGCCGGCGCGGGCCTGGCCATCCCCGACACCCCCGACTTCGCCCGCCTGCGCCGGGAGACCGGGGCGCGCCTGCGCTCGGCGATGACCGAACGCGGTGTGGACGCGATGGTGTTGCTCGGCAACAACACGGTGGTCTATGCCACGGGGACCAGCTGGCCGCTCGGCGACGCCGGGTTGTCCTATGTCGAGCGGCCGCTGGCCGTGGTCCTCGCCGACGACGAGTGGCCGCATCTGTTCCTGCCGTACCGGGAGGGCGTCGCGCACGAGTCGGAGTTGCCCGCCGACCACCTCCACGGCCCTGTCTACCTCGAATTCGACGAGGGCGTCGCCACTTTCGCGCGTCAACTGGCCGACCTGGTGCCGGCCGGGGCCGTGATCGCCGTCGACGAGTGCACCGGGGCCATGTCGCGTGCCGGGAAGTCGTTGTTCGGCGGCGGCGCTCCCGCCGACGCCGCCGCGATCGTCGGTGCCGCCAAGGTGGTCAAGACCCCGGACGAACTGGCCTGCATCCGCACCGCGGTCCGGATCACCGACGAGGCGATGGTCGACGTCCACAAGTCGCTGGCCCCCGGCATCCGCCAAATCGAGCTGTCGGCGCGCTTTTTGCGGCGGGCCTTCGAGCTCGGGGCGATGGCCAGCATGCTGGAGCCGATCTGGCAGGTGATGCCGCACAGCAAGGCCGAGGGCGTGTGGACCACACACGGCGATCTGGCACTGCCGCTGCTGACCACGGAGCGTGAGCTGGCCGAGGGCGACGTGCTGTGGACCGACGTCAGCATCACCTACCGTGGCTACTGCTCCGACTTCGGGCGGACCTGGATCGTCGGTCGCGCACCCACGCCACGCCAGCAGGCGCAGTTCGAGAAATGGCAGCAGATCATGACCGCCGTCGAGGGGGTGGCCCGGGCCGGCGCGACCGCCGGCGATCTCGGCAGGGCCGCCACCGCGGCCAACGGCGGCACCCGGCCCTGGCTGCCCCACTTCTACCTCGGCCACGGGATCGGCGTGAACGCGGCCGAAATGCCCATGATCGGAACCGATCTCGGGCAGGAATTCGATGACGACTTCGTCCTGCAGTCCGGCATGGTGCTGGTGCTCGAGCCCGTGGTGTGGGAAGACGGCACCGGCGGCTACCGCAGCGAAGAGGTCGTGGTGATCACCGAGGAGGGTTCGATCCGCTTGACCGACTACCCCTACACCCCCTATGGCCCCCATGTCGGTTGAAGTCTGCCCCGACGAGCGCGCGCTGCGCTCGGGGCGCCGCCGGCGAGTGCTGGACCAGATGGCGGCACACGACCTCGACGTCCTGGTCCTCGGCCGGCAGGCCAACGTCCGCTACGTCACCGGCACACCGCAGCTGTGGGTCGCCGGGACCCGGCCCTTCGGCCCGTCGTGTGTGCTGGTGCGCGCGACCGGCGCCGTTCACCTGCTGAGCACCTGGGACGAAGGCGTCCCCGACGACATCCCCCACGAGAACCTGTACGGCATCTCGTGGAATCCGGCGAACACCATGGCGGTGCTGCGGCGCATCGACGGTGCGGCCACCGCGCGCCGCGTCGGCACCGACGCGCTGTCACCGGCTTTCGCGCAGCTGCTGCCGACGGCGTTTCCCAACGCGACGTTGGTCGACGGCGAGCTCGCCATGCGCGCCGCCCGGCGGATCAAGACCGCCGAGGAGGTGGCCGCGGTGCGGGAGGCGATCGCCAAGGCCGAGTCGGGTTTGGCCGCCGCGGTGGCCGAGCTGCACCCGGGAGTGCGCGAACAGACCCTGGCCGGCGTCATGCTGGAAGCCATGGCGGGCGGCGGCGTGGCGACCCCCGCGAACCAGGAATTCGCCTGGGCGACGTCGCGTGATCACCCGTGGCGGCGGGTCGGTGGCGATGGCCGCGTGAACGACGGCGACCTGGTGGCGTTCTCGGCCGGCGTGCTCGCCGGCGGCTACATGGGCGAGGTGGGGCGAACCTGGCCCGCAGGGGCTGCCGGCGACGCCGGGCCGTTGCGCCGGCGTTCGGAACGGCTGTGGGACAAGCTGTTAGCGGCGTGTCGGCCGGGGGCGGGGGCCGCCGAACTGCTGGCGGCCTATCGGGCCGCGGGCGAGCAGGCGCCGCCCATGCCGGTCGCGCGAGGGCTGGGCATGGGATTCGATCCGCCCGTCGTCTCCCCGCACCTACCCGAAACCGCGACCCGCGAACACCTGGAGCCGGGAATGGTGCTGGCCGTGACGGGTTACGTCTGGGAACAGGGGGTCGGGGCGGTGTTCGGGCGCGAAGCCGTGCTGATCACCGACGACGGCCACGAGGTGCTGACCTCGAGCCCGTCCTGGCGCGAATAGCGATGGCCGCCAAGCCCGGCCCGCCGGCCGACAAGATCATCCGCTACCGCAAGGACGCCAAGACCCGCATCGCCACGATCACCTTCGACCGGCCCGACCATCTCAACGCGCCGACCATCGCGGCCCGGGTGCGCTACGCCGACCTCTTGCACCGGGCGTCCATCGACGACGACGTCAAGGTGCTGGTGGTGCGGGGAGCGGGGGAGGACCTGGGCTCCGGCGCGGATCTCCCCGAGGCCATGTCGGCGCAGAGGTCCGAGGACCAGGGCCCGCGTCTCGCCGAGTTCCGGCTCGGCGCCGACGAGGTCAGGTACCCCCCCGCAGGGATCGTTGCGGCGCGGCGCCACTCTCGGCCAGTGGTATGCCAACCCCAACTCCGGGATACGCGGCCTGCAGGACTTCAAGAAGATCAGCATCCTCGAGGTCAAGGGCTACTGCTACGGCTGGCACTTCTATCAGGCCGCCGACGCGGACCTGGTGATCGCCAGCGACGACGCCCTGTTCGGGCACCCGTCGTTCCGCTACTACGGGTGGGGCCCGCGGATGTGGTGGTGGGCGCAGACCATGGGGATCCGGAAGTTCCAGGAAATGGTCTTCACCGGAAGGGCTTTCACCGCCGAGGAGATGTACGACTGCAACTTCCTCAACAGCGTGGTCCCCAGGGCCGAACTCGAGGCGGAGGTGGAGAAGTACGCGCTGGCGTGCGCGCGCAACCGCTCCACCGACACGGTGTTCATGCAGAAGGTCTTCTTCGAGATCATGAAGCAGTTCCAGGGCGAGTACATGGGTAGCATGCTCAGCGGCGTCTTCGAGTCGATGGGCGGGCTGGTCCGCCCCGACGCCGACGACGAGTTCACACTCGACGGTGCCCTCGCACGAGGTCTGGGCGATGCGGTCAACGACAACGACGGCAGGTTCCCCCCGGACTGGCGTCTGAGCAAGAGCGGGCGCATGAAGGCGGGCGCCAAGAAGAATGCCCCGCGGAAGCGGAAGCAGTAGTGGCGCAAGCTGATACCGAACCGCCGCTGGCGGGCTACACGGTGGTGGAGCTGTCCTCGGGCATCGCGGGCGCCTACTGCACGAAGCTGCTCGCCGACGGCGGCGCCGACGTCGTCAAAGTCGAATCGCCGGAAGGTGATCCGCTGCGATCCTGGTCGTCCTCGGGCGCGGTCATCCCACCCGGCGGTGACGGCGCGCTGTTCGCCTTCCTGGCCGGGTCGAAACACAGCGTGGTCGCCGATCCCGCCGGCCGGGACGACGTCGAACTCGTCGACCGGCTGCTGGCGGCCGCCGACGCGGTGGTCTGGTCGGCCGGATCGAAAGTTGCCGACAGCCAAGACTTCAGCCCCGCGGCGATCCATCTCCGCCACCCCCACCTGACGGTCCTGTCGATCACGCCCTTCGGCCTCGAGGGCCCCTGGCGGGACCGGGTAGCGACCGAATTCACGCTGCAGGCATGGTCGGGCGGAATCGTCGGCCTCGGGCGCGGCGAGCCGGACCGCGCACCGGTGTTCGTCGGCGGACAGGTCGGGGAGTATCTGGCCGGGGTGTATGCGAGTGCGGCGCTGCTGGCCACGCGACACTGCGGCGCCGGCCAGCTGCTCGACCTGTCGATGCTGGAGGCCCAGATCCTCGGGCTGACCTACTATCCCGTCACCTACTTCGAAATGCTGGGGCGGCCATGGCGAGACGCGCGGCGCGTCACCGTCCCGGGGGTGGCGCGCGCCAAGGACGGACTCGTGGACGTCGGCTGCGGGACGGCGCAGCAGTGGTTCGACCTGTGCGCGATGGTCGGCCACCCCGAGTGGATCGACGAGGCGTCGCCCCTCACCATCACCGAGCAGGCGACCCTGCACGCCGACGACATCTACGCGTGGTTCGAGACCAACACCGTCGACGACATCCTGGAACTCGCCACGGCCTTCCGGATCCCCAACGCGCCGGTCGCCAACGGCGCGAACATGGCCGCGCTGGAACACTTCCGGGAGCGCGGCTCGTTCGTGCCCAACCCGCGCGACGGGTTCCTGCAGCCGGCCCACCCCTACCGCATGCGCCCCGCACGGCTCCGCCCGCCCCAACCGGCGCCGCGACTGGGCGAGCACACGGCACGCTACCGATCCGCCGAACCGGCCCCGCGCCCCACGCCCACCGCGCCGGCACGCCGGCTGCCCCTCAGCGGGCTTCGGGTGCTGGACCTGACGACGTTCTGGGCGGGCCCCTGCTGCACGCACTTCCTGGCCATGCTCGGCGCCGAGGTGATTCACGTGGAATCCACCCGCCGGCCCGACGGCACCCGGCTGATCGCCGGGGTGCCGGTCACCGAAAACCAATGGTGGGAGCAGTCCCCGATCTTCGCGGCGTTGAACACCAACAAGAAGGGGCTCACGCTGGACCTGCAGAGCGCGCGCGGGCGGGAGTTGCTGTGCCGGCTCGTCGCAACCTGCGACGTGATCGCGGAGAACTTCACGCCGCGGGTGCTCGACCAGCTCGGCCTGGACTTCGCCGCGGTCCAGTCGATCAAGCCCGACGTCGTCATGGTGCGCATGCCCGGGTTCGGCCTGGACGGCCCCTGGCGTGACAAGCCGGCGTTCGCCTATGTCATCGAGTCCGCGGCCGGCGTGAGCTGGATGACGGGCTATCCGGACCGCACCCCCTACGATCCCTATTCGGTCGGTGACCCCAACGCGGGCATGCATTCCCTCAATGCGCTGCTGCTGGCGCTCGAGCACCGCCGCCGCACCGGCCAGGGCGTGCTGGTGGAGGCGGCGATGGTGGATGCCGCGCTCAGCGTCGCCGCCGAGCAGATCATCGAACACTCCGCGTACGGGGCGCTGCTGGAACGCGCGGGTAACCGGGGACCGACGGCGGCGCCGCAGAACCTCTACCGCGCCGCCGACATCGACGAGTTCGGGCGCCCCGACAGTTGGGTCGCAATCGCCGTGGCCACCGACGAGCAGTGGCTGAAACTGTGCGGCGCCATCGGATCACCTTCGTGGGCAACCGATCCGAAGCTGACGACGGCGGCGGGGCGGCGCGCCCACCACGATTTCGTCGACGGACAGCTGGCCGCATGGTGCGCCGACCGCAGCCGCGACGACATCGTGGCGACGTTGTGGGAGGCCGGTGTGCCGGTGGCCAAGGTCATGCAACCCCATCGCCAGACGGAGCTCGAGCAGCTGGGATTCCGCGGCTTCTTCGAAGAGGTCGACCACCCGGTGAAGGGTCCGGCTAGGCTCAGCACCGTGCCGATGAGGTTCTCCGCCGGGCCTGAGAGGTTGCACACCGCTCATGCGCCGCTGCTGGGTCAGCACAACCGGGAACTGCTGGCGGAGCTGGGCCTGACCGACTCGGAGATCGCCGGGTTGGAGGCCGACGGCGTGATCGGCGGGGCACCCGCGATGGGCGCGGGGGGCTAGCCGCTATGGCGATCGATCCCTCGGACATCCTGCTCACCGGCCGCGTCGCGGTGGTAACCGGCGGGGGAGCCGGTATCGGACGCGGCATCGCGGCCGGCATGGCCGCGTTCGGCGCGTCGGTCGCCATCTGGGAACGCGACCCCCAAACCTGTGCGCAGGCGGCGGAATCGCTTGGCGCGCTGGGCGTCGAGACCGACGTCCGGGACGGCGAACAGGTCGACGCCGCGCTGCAGCGCACGACCGACGAACTCGGGCCCGTGACCATCCTGGTGAACAACGCCGGTGGCGTGTTCTCCTCACCGCTGCTGGAAACCAGCGAAAACGGTTGGGACGCACTCTACAAGGCCAACCTGCGGCACGTGCTGCTGTGCACGCAGCGGGTCGCTCGGCGGCTGGTGTCGGCGGGGCTGCCCGGCAGCGTCATCTCGGTGACCTCGATCGAGGGCGTGCGCGCCGCACCGGGCTACGCGGCGTACGCGGCGGCCAAGGCGGGCGTCATCAACTACACCCAAACCGCGGCGCTGGAGCTGGCGCCGCACGGGATCCGGGTCAACGCGATCGCCCCCGACATCACGCTCACCGAAGGATTGGCACGCCTCGGCGGTGACGCGGCCCTGGCCAGGACGGGCAACATCGTCCCGCTGGGGCGGCCCGGCCACGTCGACGAAATCGCCGGCGCCGCAGTCTTTCTGGCCTCGGACATGTCGGCCTACCTGACCGGGCAGACACTGCACGTCGACGGCGGCACCCACGCCGCCGGCGGCTGGTACCACGACCCGCAGACCGGCGACTACCGCCTGGGGCCGCCGGGCGATCGGGTTAGCCCGACGACGATGCGGGCTGGCGCAGCCCGAGGAGGAGTCGGGCAATCGGGTTAGCCCGACGACGATGCGGGCTGGCGCAGCCCGGGGAGGAGTCGGGCAATCGGGCTAGTGCCGCCAGCCTTCCGCGGCCTGTTCGTCGAAGGTGCGGTCGATGCGCTCGAACCTGCGGCGGATGGACGCGCGGGCGGCCCCGTGCGGCAGGATGTACAGGCGGTTCGCCGCGATCCCGTCGGCCGTCAGCCGCGCGATGTCCTCGACGCCCAGGGTGTCGTCCTCCACGGGCAGCGTCGCCTCCGGGGACGACGACATCGCATGGTCCGCGCCGCGGATGCGTTCGGAGTTGGCGACCAGCTTGGTCTCCACGACCATCGGGCACAACACCGAGACACCGATCCCGTTGGGCTTGACCTCGCGGGCCAGCGTTTCGGCCAGGCCGACGACGCCGTACTTGGCGACCCCGTACGCTCCCAGACCCGCGTTGGGGACCAGGCCGGCGAAGGATGCGGTGAAGGCGATGTGTCCGCCCGTGCCCTGCTCGATCAGCCTCGGCAGGAACGCCTCCACGGCGTGGATGGAGCCCCACAGGTCGATGTCGATCACCCAGTGCCAGTCGTCGTGGCTCATCTGCGCGAGCGGTCCCGCGACCACGATGCCGGCGTTGCTGAACACGACGTCGACGCCGCCGAGGAGGCGGAACGCCTCGTCGGCGAGATTCACCATCGCGTCGAGGTGGCGGACGTCGCACGTGATGCCGTGGGCCTCGAATCCTTCGCCGCGCAGCCGCGCCACCGCCTGCTCCAGCGCGGGTTTGTCGACGTCGGCGAGCACGACGCCGGCGCCCCGGCGGGCGAACTCGATCGCCGTCGCCAACCCGATCCCGCTCGCGCCGCCCGTGACGACGGCCTTACGCCCTTCGAATCCATTCATCGCCACATCGACCTCACCGACATCCGTCACATCGACATTTCGCAGGAAAAGTGCGAGAGATGCCCTGCAGAACGTCCATCTCGGCGAATCTAGCGGGCACCGGACGGACGGTGAGCGCCGGCCCTATTTCAGGCAGCCACCCGCATCGACGGGCAGGGTCACGCCGGTGACGTAGCGGGCTTCGTCGGAGGCCAGGAACAGCACCGCATTGCTGATGTCCACCGGCTCCACCCACGGGATCGGCATCATGTGGAACATCTGGCAGATCGGCGCCATGTCGTCGGGACCCGGGTTCTCCAGGTCGGGGCGGAACATCTTGAAGGTGCCCTCGTTGTGCAGCATCGGAGTCTTGACGTGGGTCGGGTGCACGGAGTTGACGCGGATCATGTGCTGCCCCAACTCCACCGCGAATGCCCGCATCAGTCCCACGACCCCGTGCTTGGCGGCGACGTAGTGACCGGTGTGCGGGTAGGCCTTGAGCCCGCCCACGGAGCTGGTCAACACGATCGAACCGCCACGCCCCCCGGACAACAGATGCGGCACACCGGCTTTCACGGTCTTCCACACCCCGGCCAGGTTGATGTCGATCATCTCGGTCCAGTCTTCTTCGCTGGTCTTGTCCAGCGTGTCGCCGCCATTGCCGATCCCGGCGTTGGCCACGATGATGTCGAGCCGGCCGAGTTGCTCGACGCCGCCGTCCACCGCGGCCTTCAGCGCGTCGTAGTCGCGAACGTCGACCTCGGCCGTGACGATCCGGCGGTTGTGGCCCTTGACCAGGTCGGCGGTCTCCGCGAGGTCCTCGGGCGTGGACGCCGGGATCGCGGTGTCGGTGACGCCGTCGCGGATGGGCTTGCAGATGTCGACGGCGATGATGTCGGCGCCTTCCTGCGCCAACCGCACCGCGTGACTGCGGCCCTGGCCGCGCGCCGCACCGGTGACGAAAGCGACTTTGCCCTCAACACGTCCAGCCATGTCTGCCTCGATTCCTTCCCCCGGGATCGCATCGTGCCGCACCTGAACTCTGTCATCGCCCCCAGCGGGTGTCAATGACGGACTCATTTCTGATATTTGTGGTTCTGAATATTAGAGAACCATATTCTCGCAACGCAAATTTCGTTCGCGATGTGCTCACATCGTCAGGTGTGATGAGGGGCCGGCGTCAGCCGACGAAGCCGCGCGAGCAGAAGTCCCATACCTCGTCGGCGGTGATGGGGTGGGTCGTCGCGTCGTCGGAACCGCCGCTGGATTGTGCGATGAACATGACGGTCTGCATGGTCATCGCGGCCATCCGCTTGGGATTGATGCCGGTGCGCAACTTGCCTGCGTCGCAGGCGGCTTCCATGAGCTCGGTCAGCAACGCGAGCAACGGCGCGTGGGCGACCTTGACCTCTGCCGGATGTGTCACCAGCAACCGTGGAGCAAAGTCGGTGAACAGGGGGCGCTTGGCCGTCGGGTCGGGACGCGAGGCCTCGTACAACAGCTCGACCGCCACCTTGAGCCGCTCTAGCGGGTCGGTGTGGCTTTCCGTGGCGGCGCGGATCTGTTCGGCCGACCGGCTCAACGCGTCCTCGAACAGCGCGAGCAGCAACTCGTGCTTCCCGTCGAACTGCAGGTAGAAGCTGCGCAGCGACTGGCGCGACCGGTCCACGACCTCCTGGACGGTAAAGTCCGTGCTGCCCTTTTCGATGATGATCGCCTGCGCGGCGTCAAGGAAGCGCTGAACACGCTGCGCCGCACGCAGTTTCGCGGTTTTGATCGACCGCTCGACGGCCCGCTGCTTCCAGGCCGGTTCTTCGCTCGGGCTGGTCACGGGCGGCTCGGACGATTGCCGCGGGGGGAGAACATGATTGGACTCTACCGGAGAACGCCGTGACATCGCTGCGCTCGACCCCCTCACGGAAGACGTGTCGGAGATTGTAACTTCCTATCAACGAGAATAGTATTCTCTCAGTCGTATCTTTGGAAGCGGAATCGTCAAGAGGCTACCGCCGGGTAGGTGGAAACCTTGATCTACCGGTTTTCTGCGACCGCCATAATCCCCGGGGAGTGTTGTGCAGCTGACTTTCGACGCCGACGTCGAGGCCTTCCGCGCCGAATTCGTGGCCTTCCTGGACGCGCATCTGCCCTCGGACGCCGAGGCGTTCGAGCGTCCGCGGTCCAGTTCGCACATCCCCGAGTGGGCGCGCCGCTGGCAGCGGCTGCTGTTCGACAACGGGTGGCTGCTGCCCGGCAATGCGCCGGAGTTCGGGGGCCGCAACGCCACCTTGTTGCAGCAATACGTCTACCGGGAGGAACTCGGTCGGCGGCGCATCTACCAGAGCTTCAACCCGCAGGGCGTGGGCATCGTCGCGGCGTCGTTGCTGTCGTTCGGCACCCCGGAGCAGCAGCGGCGGTGGGCCGTACCCATCCTGCGTGCCGAGATCACCGCGTCGCTGGGCATGAGCGAACCCGGGGCGGGATCGGACCTGGCGTCGCTGAAGACGCGGGCCGTGCTGGACGGCGACCATTTCGTGGTCAACGGGCAGAAGGTGTGGACATCGGGCGCCCACGACGCCGACGTGCTGCTGGCGTTCGTACGGACCGATCCGAACGCGCCCAAGCACAAGGGCATCAGCGTGCTGCTGATCCCGACCGACACCCCGGGTGTGGTGCGCCGCCCGTTCGCGTCGATGTGTGACGGCGACGAGTTCGACTTCAACGAGGTGTTCTTCACCGACGCGCGCGTGCCGGCCGAGAATCTGGTGGGTGGGCTCAACGAGGGCTGGCGGGTGGCAACCGGTTCCCTGGGCCACGAACGCGTCATGCTCTGGATGGGATACGTCGACCTTTTGCACGAGATGACAATCGATTTCAGCCCCGCGGGGCCGCTGCAGCGGGATGGCTACGCCACCCTCGTGATGGATGCCTACGCGCTGCGGCTGCTGGGCTCGGCGGCCCTGGCGCGCGCCGCGCGCGGCGAGGAAGACGTCCCCGCCCAGTCGGTGCTCAAGCTCCTGGGCTCGGAGGCCCTGCAGCGCGCCGGCGAGGACGCGTTGCACGCCGCGGGACCCGACGGGCTGGCGGCCCGCGCGGTCACCGCCCCGTTCGCGCCGCTGAACCTGGACAGCCACTACCGCGGCTGGTTCGACCGCTACGCGCGCTCGTTCGCCGCAACCATTGCCGGCGGCACGTCGGAGATCCAGCGCAACATCATCGCCGAACGAGTGCTCGGTCTGCCGCGCAACTAGTCTCGCGAGCCGGCGGCCGTCGCGTCGCGCGACGT
>NZ_JBYCLG010000177.1:0-2768 GCF_057473785.1 Mycobacterium sp. TH-M103 | reverse complement strand
GCCGGCGGCCAGCAGCGGGGCCACCAGCGGCCAGGTGCCGACCACGCGGTGCCGTTTGACCATGATCCGCACGATCGGGCGGCCACCGGCGACCAGGGCGGCCACCGCGATCAGGCCGGTGGGCTGCACACCGAGGGTGAAGGCGGCGGTGACGACGGCCAGTGCCGCCGGCGTCACCCGCGAGGCGCACATCGACCGCTCGATCAGCACATAGGTGATCAGCGAACCCAGCGCGATGATCGGCTCGGGGCGAAGACCGTTGTTGAACGGCATCCACGCGGTCAGCAGGACCAGGCCGGCCGCCCAGTTGGCGGCCGTGCTGCCCGTGACCGCGGGGCCCAGCCGGGGCAGCACCTCACGCGAGAGCAGCAGCCAGCACACGAGCCCGGCGACCAGGTCGGGCAGCCGCATCCACAGGCTGCCGTCGCTGACGTGGGTCATCAGGGCCAGCAGGTTGTAGTACCAGCCGAACGGGTCCTCCGGGCTGCCGAACCAGCGGAAGTAGTTGGACATGTACCCGGCGTGGTCGGCGACGCGGGCCATGCCCAGGATGTAGCCGTCGTCGGAGGAGTTCGCGCCGATCACATGCCAGAGCAGGAAACCGAAGATCACCGTGGCGTCGATGAGGGTGAACTTGCGCCAGCGGGTGGGGATCAGTCGGTGCATGCGCCGGCCGCCCAGCTGGTCCAGGCGCCACAGCGCGATCAGCGCGACGACGGTCGCCACGACCGCCAGCACCATCGCCGTCAGCTTCAGCGTGGTCGGGGTCGTCGAGAATCGGGTGTCGACGGTCGCGGAGAGCCGCAGCCCCGGCGGGGCGGGGCCGCTCAGGTCGCTGAACACCCCGACGATCTGCGGGCGCAGGTTGGGATCGGGGAAGCCGCCGCTCAAGGGCCGACCCGCCGGATCGGTCAACCCGACGAAGGTGGCGAAGGTGCCGGCCAGGGTGGAGGTGATCTCGATGCTGGAGCATCCCGGGGCACCCCCGGGTCCTGCCACCTGATCGCGCGGCGCGCTGGCGATCACCACATTGCGGTCGGTGACGTCGACGCGCTGTTTGCCCGCGACGACGAACAGCGCATCGAGCGCGGCGTCCTTGCCCTTTTTGGGCGCCGTGCTCAGGACGACGCCGCCGTCGGGTGGCAGGGCGCCCACCACCGGGCACGGCACGCTGGCCGTCACGTCGACCGGGGTCAGCGAGATCAGCGGCGCCGTCACGCTGCCCAGTTGGCCGTTTTGCGGCCAGTTCAGCATGGCGGTGGTCTGCACGACGGGCAGCAGCGGCGTCGCGACGGACAGGACGAAACCGATGAGCCCCGCGATCGTCGCGACCCAGCGCGTCACCCGCACGTCCTGGCGGTTGGCGGGGCTCGCGGTGGCCCCGCGGCGTTCGGAGTTGATGACGCTCATGGGAGGGCTCGAATCGGTCCTTTACGGCTCCAGCCGGGCACGGTGGTCATGCCCTGCACGACGGCGGCGTTCGGCGCTTGGTCGGCCGGCACCAAACGGTGGTACTGCTCGACGGAGCCCCAGTCGCGGTGCCAGTCGCCGCGCAGGTAGGTCGCGACGGTCGAGGTGTACATCATCGCCTGGGTGAACAGGAACGGGCCGCCGGCCTCACCGGCCTGCCACCCGTTCGACGACGCCGCCGTCTGCTTGTGCTCGGGCATGATGCGGTAGTCCGGAAGCTCGGCGACGCCGAGGTGTTCGGTGAACGGCCGCTGGCAGGGGAAGTTCGCCGCGGTCGCGACGTCCATCAGCACCGGGGTCTGCGATCCGAGTAGGTGCTGCAGGGTCTGCAGCACCGGGACCCGCGGAGGGGTGAACGCGAACCACTGCTCGGAGCTCAGGTTCGGGTCGTAGGCGACGATGCGCGCCACGTTGGCCTCCGGCGGCGCCCAGGCCAGCGGGAACCGCAGGTTGCGCCACGCCGGCTCCGGCCCGATGTCGATCGGCTGCACCTCGCCCAGCGGCTGGGTGGTGCCGTCCGGGCGCGTGACCCCCCACTGCAGCTTGAGCAACTGCCCGTAGGTGAAGGTGCCGTCCTCCTTGTAGGACCAGATGGCGCCGGCGGCCGAGACCACGACCAGCGGGCGGCCCGGGTCGCGGGGAGGCAACCGATACCAGGCCGAGGTCGCCGTGGCGGCCAGCGAATTCTCGCCGTAGCTGCCCATCACCGGGGTGCGGGCCGGGTCGAGGCCGAACGGCAGCGCCGCATGCGATCCGTTGACGCCGACCGGGCCCTTGCCGCCGGCCGTGCCAGCGGAGTCGCTCATGGTGGCGTTGGGTTTGTTGGGGGATGCGTCGGAGTTCACCACGCCGGGCTTGGTCACCACCGGGTAGGACCGCAGGTCCTCGCCCACCCCGTCGGGTTTGAAGCCGACCGGGTTGAGCCCGCCGAGCGGGCCGTAGGGCCCGAACTGCTGTCCGGGGACCGGCTGCAGCAGCCCGGCGTTCGGGTCGGGTTCGGCCAGCACGTCGTCGGCCATCGCGCAGCTGGTGAGCCCGGAAGCGATCGCCGCCAGGTTGGCCTTGCCGGTGGTGTACTGCGGGTAGCGGAACACCGCGGCCTTGGCCAGCGAGGCGACCTCGCCGACCACCATGATCGACGCGACCACCAGCAGCGGCGTCGAGGCCAGCACCCGGTTGCGCCGGTTGGCCTTGACCTCGGTGTGCCCGGCGTAGTCCATCCGGAAGTGGTACCAGGCGGCCAGCAGGCCGGTCAGGATCGACAGCGTCAGGAACATCGACGTCACCGGGTGGCTGGC
>NZ_JBYCLG010000176.1:0-2107 GCF_057473785.1 Mycobacterium sp. TH-M103 | reverse complement strand
GCGGCGCTGCTGACGCTGGACCGGCAGGCCCGGATCAGCACCCGGGTGGTGGCCGGCAGCCAGAACGCCCAGGGGCCGATCGTGCTGGTAGGCGCCGGGGATCCGGCGCTGTCCGCGGCGCCGCCCGGCGTGGAGACCTGGTACAAGGATTCGGCGCGCATCAGTGACCTGGTCGATCAGGTCCGGCGCAGTGGCGTGACACCGACCGCGGTGCAGGTCGACACCTCGGCCTTCAGCGGCCCGACGCTGGCTCAGGGCTGGGATCCGGCCGACGTCGACAACGGTGACATCGCCCCGATCGAGTCGGTGATGATCGACGCCGGGCGCATCCAGCCCACCACGGTGAACTCGAGGCGGTCGCACACCCCGGCGCTGGACGCCGGGCGGGAACTGGCCAAGGCCCTGGGTCTGGACCCAGCCGCCGTGAAGATCGCCACGGCACCCTCGGGGGCGCGGCAGCTGGCGGTCGTGCAGTCGGCGCCGCTGATCGAGCGACTGTCGCAGATGATGGAGCACTCCGACAACGTCCTGGCCGAATGCATCGCCCGCGAGGTGGCGGCCGCCATCAACCGGCCCCGCAGCTTCGCCGGCGCCGTCGATGCGGTGACCAACCGGCTCGGTGCCGCCCACGTCGATACGGCGGGTGTCACGCTGCTGGATTCCAGTGGGCTCTCGGTCGACGACCGCCTGACCGCCAAGACGCTGGACGGCACGGTGCAGGCGGCCGCGGGGCCGGACCAACCCGGGCTGCGGGCGCTGCTGGATCTGCTGCCGGTCGCGGCTGGCAGCGGGACGCTGGGCGACCGTTTTCTGGACTCGGCGAGCAACCAGGGCCCCGCCGGCTGGCTGCGCGCCAAGACCGGCTCCCTGACCGCCGTCAACGCGCTGGCCGGGGTGGTCACCGATCGCAGCGGACGGGTCCTGACCTTCGCGTTCCTCTCCAACGACGCGGGCCCGAACGGCCGTAACGCGATGGACGCGCTGGCGGCCAAGCTGTGGTTCTGCGGATGCGCGACGTGACCGCGGCGCCCGACCTGACGCTCGGCACCGCCGTCGACTGGGGCTTCGCGGCCACCGTCGGGCAGCGGCTGGCCCGGCCGGGCCCGCCGTTCAGCGACTACACCCGCCACCAGGTGATCGACGAGCTGACCGGCGCGGCCGCCACGGCCGAACCGCCGGTGCGCGACATTACGGGCCTGGCCACCAACGGGTCGGTGCCGGCGGCCCGCGTCGTCGACCGCCCGGAGTGGGTGCGGGCCGCGGCCGAGTCGATGCGGGCGATGACCAACGGGACGGAAAAGCCCCGCGGCTTCCTCACCGGCCGCGTTACCGGCGCGCAGACGGGCGCTGTGCTGGCGTTCGTCTCCTCCGGGATCCTCGGGCAGTACGACCCGTTCGCGGCCGCCAAACAGGGCTGTCTGCTGCTGGTCTATCCGAACGTCATCGCCGTCGAGCGGCAACTGCGGATCGATCCGTCGGACTTCCGGCTGTGGGTGTGCCTGCACGAGGTGACCCACCGCGTGCAGTTCACGGCCAACCCGTGGCTGGCGGACTACATGTCGGAGGCGCTGGGGCTGCTGACCCAGGGCGCCGGCGACGACATCGGGCAGGTCGTCGCCCGGCTGGCCGACTACGTCCGCAGCCGCGGTGCGGGGGTCGACGCCGGGTCGTCGGGAATCCTGGGCCTGGTGCGCGCCGTGCAATCCGAGCCGCAGCGCGAAGCCCTGGACCGGTTGCTGGTGCTGGGAACGCTGCTGGAGGGGCATGCCGACCATGTGATGGACGCCGTCGGGCCGATGGTGATCCCGTCGGTGGCCACCATCCGCCGCCGGTTCGACGAGCGGCGCCACCGCAGGCAGCCGCCGTTGCAGCGGGTGCTGCGCGCCCTGCTCGGGCTCGACGCCAAGCTCAGCCAGTACACCCGCGGCAAGGCGTTCGTGGACCATGTGGTCGGGCAGGTCGGAATGCAGCGGTTCAACACCGTGTGGTCGGGGCCCGACACGCTGCCGTTGCCGGCCGAGATCGACGAACCCCGGCGATGGATCGACAGGGTCCTGTAGGGCGGCTGCGTGCGGCCGTCGAGGGTTTCGCCGCCACCTACCTGCCC
>NZ_JBYCLG010000175.1:0-12261 GCF_057473785.1 Mycobacterium sp. TH-M103 | reverse complement strand
CGTAGCTGGTGAGGTTGTTGTGCGTGAGCTCGACGGCCTTGGGTTGCGACGTGGTGCCCGAGGTGAACAGCACGATCGCGACCGAGTCCGGGTCGGCGAACGCAGGGACGTCGGGGCCCGGCTCGCACTCGCGCGCGGCGGTCAGGAAGTCGTCGGAGACCAGCACCCGCGGCGAGGCGTCCCCGACCGCGTCGCGGTAGCGGGCGTCGACGATCACCAGCGGTTCGGGTAGCCGCCGGATCAGGGTCTGGATGCCCTCGGCCGACAGCCGGTAGTTGATCGGGGTGAACGCCACCCCGGCGCGGGCGGCCGCGAAGATCAGCACCGGCAGCATGTCGCCGCCGGTGCCGACGTAGGCCACGTGCCCGGCGCCCGAGGCCGCGATGACGCCCGCGCCGCCGTCGGCGAGATCGCTGAGCTGCTGCGTGGTCAAGCGCACGTCGTCGCAGACGACCGCCGTGCGATCGGGGTTACCCGACGCGGCCATCTCGAGCAGCAGCGAAATGCTCATCCCCGAACCCCCGAAGTGGACTCTACGAACATAGTGTATCGGTGATCAGGAGCCCGTCCAGCGCGGCGGACGCTTCTCGGCGAACGCGACGGCACCCTCCTTGGCGTCGTTGGACGCGAACACCGGGCCCAGGATCTTCATCTGTTCGGCGAACATGGTGTCGCGGCTCCAGCCGCGGGACTCGACGATGATCCGCTTGGTGGCCGCGACCGCCAGCGGCCCGTTGGCGGCGATCCGCTCGGCCAGCGCGATCGCTCCGTCCAGCGCCCCGCCCGGCTCGGCCAGCGCGTTGACGAGCCCGAGGTCGTGGGCGCGCTCGGCCGACAGGTTGTCCCCGGTCAGCGCCAGCTCCATCGCGACCGCGTACGGGATGCGCTCGGGCAGCCGCAGCAATCCCCCGCCGCCGGCGACCAGACCCCGCTTGACCTCGGGGATCCCGAACGCCGAGTCCCTCGACGCCACGATCAGGTCAGTGGCCAGCGCCAGTTCGGTGCCCCCGGCCAGCGCGTATCCCTCCACCGCGGCGATCAGCGGCTTGTCCGGCGGACGCTCGGTGAACCCCATGCCACGGCCTTCGACGACGGGCAGCTCACCCCGGGCGAAAGCCTTGAGATCCATACCGGCGCAGAACGATCCGCCCGCGCCGGTGATGATCCCCACCGACAGGCCGGCGTCGGCGTCGAGCCGGTCCATGGCGTCGGCCAGGCCCCGGGCGACCGCGGCGTTGACCGCGTTCTTGGCCTTGGGGCGGTTGATCGTGACGATCAGGATCCGGTCCCGTTGCTCGACCAGGACCTCGGGTTCCCCCGCGCCGGCCTCTTCATTCCCTGTGTTCACGGTGCGCCGAAGCTCCTTACCAAGTCGGTGGCTGTTCCCGGTTGATGGTAGCGGTCGCCGGAAACGGCGTTAGCGGCAGTCGAGAGTCCGGTTACCCGCCGCGGCGCGGGCCGCGTTCAGGCGGGAGCCATCGCCGTCTCGACGACCGTCAACTCCTCGGAAAGCCCTGCGGCGCGGCGGATCTGGACGAAGTCGGCGACCATGGCCTCGGTCACCTCGTGGGGATCCTTGAGGGTGGCGCCGTCGGACAGCACCGAGATGTTGAGCTGGTCGACGTAACTCCACACCGTGATGTTCAGTCCGCTGCCGGCGGTCAACGGGCCCACCGAATAGATCTCGGTGACCAGCGCCCCGCCCACCCGGCCGCGCTGCCGGGGACCGGGAACGTTCGAGATGTTCAGGTTGAGCACTTTGTTGTGCGCCTCCCGGCCGGACGCCCACCGGAAGAAGGATTCCGTGGGTGCCGGCGGCATGTAGGCGGCCCATCGGCTGACCAGCTCGGGGCCCATGAGCTGGTTGCTCTCCTTGGCCAGGAGGGCGTTCTCGCGGCTGCACCGCACCCGCGCCAGCGGGTCGTCGGAATTCGTCGGGAGGCCCACCAGCACGCCGGTGAACCGGTTTCCGGAGATTCGCTCGGGAGAGAAGTCGAAACTCATCGGCACCGACGCCAGCAGCGGTTCGGCTTTGCCGTCGTAGCGGAGCAGCAGCGTGCGCAGCGCTCCCGCCGCCATCGCGAGCACCATGTCGTTGATCGTCGCCCCGAGGCGCTTGCCGGTCTCCTTGACGTCGGCCAGGGCCAGCGTGGCGGTGGCGAATCGCCGCTCCGGGGTGATCTTGTGGTTCATGAACGTCGGCGGCGGCTCGAACGGCCGGGTCAGCTCCGGGGACAGCTTGCGCGAGCTGCGGCGCACCCGGGCCAGGCCGTCGGCGGTGTAGCGGATCGTGTGGGGGATCCGGCTGATGTGGCGCAGGTGGTCGGCGAACGCCGAACCCACCAGCCGGCCCGTCGTGGGCGCCGGGTCCGGCACGTAGGGGCCGCCTTCGGGCCCGGGCTGCAGGTCCATGCCGCGGGCCATCAGGTTGGCCGAGGCGACGCCGTCGGCGAGCGCGTGGTGGATCTTGCCGACCACCGCGATCCGGTTGTCGGCCAGCCCCTCGACGAAGTACATCTCCCACAGCGGCCGGTCGCGGTCCAGCGGGGTGCTGGCGATGCGTCCGATCGCCTCGTCGAGTTCGCGGCGACCGCCGGGAGCCGGCAGCCGCCACGGGCGGATGTGGTAGTCGAGGTCGACCTCGCAGTGCTCGCGCCACATCGGGTGGTGGAACTTCAGCGGGATCTCGACGAGCTGATAGCAGAACGGCTCGAGCTTGTTCAGCCGGCCGCCGATGACCTGGCGGAACTCTTCGATGCCGAAGTCGCGTCTGTCCTCGCTCAATTCGATGACGGCGACCTTGATCGTGTGCATGTGCACGTTCGGCGTCTCGCTGTACAGCAGGACCGCGTCCCAGCCGCTGAGCCGTTTCACCGCTGCCCCTTGCCCATACGGCGACGATACTCAGCGGTGGCCTCAGATGACCTCTTTTGCGCCGATCCGCGCCTTGGTGCGGTGGACCTGGTTGAGGAATAGCGCCGTCGCGTGCGCCATCTCGCCGGCCCGCTCGCCGTCGACGAGGTCAAAACCGTGGCCGGCGCCGGGCAATTCGACGTAGCCGACCTTCGAATGCGACGCCGCGCGCAGCCGTTCGACGAAGCTGCGGGCCTGCGCCACGGGGATCACGGAGTCCTTGCTGCCGTGAATCACCAGAAACGGCGGGGCATTGCGATGGACCCGCGCGATGGGCGACGCGTCGCGGAACAACTCCGGGTGCCGCGCGATCGAGCGTTTGACCACAACACGTTCCAGGAAGTCGACGAAGCGGGCGCGCTCGGGAGTGGAGCGGTCCTCCCAGTCGTAGCGGCCGTAGATGCCGACCACCGCGTCCACGGAAGTGTCGGCCCCCTCCGGCAGCTTCTCCCGGTGCGCGGGGTCGCCGGGGGTCAATCCGGCCAGCGCCGCCAGGTGCCCGCCGGCCGAACATCCCGCCACCGCAACGAAATCGCGGTCGCCGCCGAACTTGTCGACGTTGGCCCGCGCCCAGGCGATGGCGGTCTTGGCGTCGACGATGTGGCGCGGCCACCGGTGGTGCGGCGCGACGCGATAGTCGACCGCCAGGCACACCCAGCCCTGCTCGGCCAACCGTGACATCAGGGCGGACCCCTGGCCCACGCACCTGCCGTGCACCCACGCCCCGCCCGGGAGGAACACCAGGACGGGCGCGGGCTGCGCCGGCAGGTCTTTGCGCCGCCACACGTCGAGGACCTGCGCGGGGTGGTCGCCGTAGTGCACCGCGCGGCGGTAGAGGTAACGGCGTCTGCGCAGCGCGTCCCAGATCGGCGGGGTGCGGTCCGCGGTGGGCCATTCGCCGTCGAGATCGGCCGTCGGCACGACTTCCCGCAGCGCCGCGACGGAGACGTCGCGGGTGGACTCCCGGTCGCGGCGGCGCGCGTCCTGGATGCCGGGGGTCAGCAGGTCTTTCGTCATCGAGGCCAGGGCCTCGGGCGCCTGCCGCACCCCCCAGACGCCCATCGCGGTGACACCGCCCAGCGGCTCCAGGTGCTTGCCGACCACCGGCAGCGACGCCCCTGCAACGCTGAGGGCCAACGCGTAATCACCGGGGCGGGCCCGTAGCAACCACTTCACGCACGATGTCATGCCCGGTACCTCGCCGTCATTCCGCGAGGGTACCCCCGCGCGCCGCGCGGAAACTGACGTTTGCGTCGAACACGTCCGCGTCGCCTAGAGGGCCGTGAGGCTCGCGATCACCCGGGCGCCGACGAGGCGCACGTCGGTCAACGTCAGCCCCACCTGCGCGGCCAGCGTGTCGGCGCTGTCGACACCGACGGACGCCCAGCGGAACCACGGCCCGACGTCGCCGCCGGACTCCAACCGCACCCAGTGCACCCGGATGCCGATGGCCTCGGCGTCGAACTCGGCGACGCAGCGTCCGCCGCGGCACAGCAACTCGGCGGCGCGGCCCAGGATGCGCAGCGGGTCCCCGCCGAGGCCGATGTTGCCGTCGACCAGCAGGACCGTCTGCCACTGCCCCGTCCCGGGCAGCGGCTCGAAGACATCGCCCAGCAGGGCCGGCGCACCCCCGCGGCCGGCCAGGCGGATCGCGGCCGCGGATCGGTCGATACCCAGCGCGGGCACCCCCCGCTGGATCAGCCGTGCCACCAATCGCCCTGGGCCGCAACCGAGTTCGATCGTAGGACCGTTGCACAGCTGGGTGACGGCCTCGTCGAAGTCCTCGTCGAGCGCCTCATCGGGGGCGGCCGCTTCGCCCGGCGGGGACCGCACCCCAAGCCAGCGGTGAACCGGCAGCAGCCGCACCTCTCCGTCCTCGTGGCGGATCCAGCATCGTTCACCGCCCAGCGCCCGATCGTAGAGATGCCCCAGCAATTCTGTCCCTCGCTCCTGCCCGGCCCGCCGGCCCGGGCGCGTGGGGCGCCCGTCGGGGAGGGGTTGTGGCCAACCCGCATCGCCGGGTGCCGGCATGCGCCGCGTCCACCGGCATTCCCACCGATACCCCGATCTTTGCTCGGCTAACCCAGAGCCTGCCAGAGCCGCGCGCCGGCGGCGCGCGGTGGTTCGGCGTGCGGGTCACCGGTTCCGCCGGCGCGGACGAATCGCCGCGTGCGTAATACTCGATCCATGCCGAACAGCGACGTTCACCCCGACTTGCGCAGAGCCGCCCGATTCACGCCGCGGCACATGATCGGCCCGCGGACGCTGCGGATCATGCGGGCGGCGACGAGGCTGCGCGGGCGCGGCGGCGCCGGCGACGTCGAGGTGGTCGGGTTGGGTCCGGGTAACGGGGTGCGGGTGTTCCGGCCCGTCGGCGTGACCGGGCCGACGCCCGCGCTGCTGTGGATCCACGGGGGCGGCTACGTGATCGGCAGCGCCGACCAGGACGACCCGGTGTGCCGGCGGTTCAGCACCCGTTTGGGCATCACCGTCGCGTCCGTGGAATACCGTCTGGCGCCCGAACATCCGTATCCGGAGCCGCTGGAGGACTGCTACGCGGCGCTGAGCTGGCTGGCGGGGCTGGGATCGGTGGATCCGGGGCGGATCGCGATCGGCGGCGCCAGCGCCGGCGGCGGGCTGGCGGCGGCCCTGGCGCTGCTGGCCCGGGACCGCGCCGAGGTCGCCCCCCTGTTCCAGCTGCTGGCGTATCCCATGCTCGACGACCGCAGTTCGGCGTCCGGGGATCACCCGGACCACCGGCTGTGGAGCGCGCGCAGCAACCGGTTCGGCTGGGCGGCCTATCTGGGCGGCGCCGATCCGGAACTCGCCGTCCCGGGCCGGCGCACCGACCTGGGCGGGCTGGCGCCCGCGTGGATCGGCGTCGGCACCCACGACCTGTTCCACGACGAGGACTTGGCCTACGCCGAACGGCTGCGGGCCGCCGGGGTGCCGTGCCAGGTCGAGGTCATCCCCGGGGCGTTCCACGGCTTCGACATGTGGGTGCCCAAAGCCGCAGTGTCCCAAAGGTTCTTCGACAGCCAGTGCGACACCCTGCGCGCGGCGCTCACCCGGGCGGCCTGAGCGGCGCTCACATGGCCGCTCACATGGCGAAGTAGACGAGCTCACCGCCGATGACGGTGGCCGCGACCATGCCGGCATCCAGCTCGGCCAGCGCCGTGGCCGGCGGCTCGCTGAGCACGCAGAGGTCGCCCGGCTGCCCGGGCTCGACGCTGCGGGACCGGGCCGGCCGATCCGGTTGGCCCGTGAACATCGTCAGAGCCCGGCGCGCCGAGACGCTCTCGCCGGCGTTGAGGACGGCCCCGCTCGGCGTGGTGCGGTACACCGCGGCGCGCATCGCCGTCCACGGGTCCCCGTGGCCGAACGGCATGTCGGTGGCCAGCGCCACGGGCACCGCCGCGGCGAGCAGCGACGCGACGCGCCACAACTGCCCGTGCTCGGCGGCGGGGACGTCGGCGAGGTACTGATCGCCGCGCTCGGCGACGAAGTTGGGCTGGGTGACCACCGTGACGCCGAGATCGGCGAGGTCGGCCAGGGTGTCGTCGGGCACCACGGCGGCATGCTCGATGCGGTCCCGCGGATGGCTTCCGGCGGCGCGCAGGGCCGCGATCGTCACCACCAACTGGGCGGCGGTGACGCAGTGGACGGCGACCGGCCCACCGCCGGCGTGGCGGTCGGCGATCCAGCCGGTGAGCTCGTCGAGGTCGAGGCGGTCGTCCTGCAGGATTTTCTTGCCCGGGGACAGGAAACGCAGCCGTGGCCGGAACTCGCCGCCACGGTGCGCCTCGACCAGCGAAGCCATGCCGGCCGGATCGAGGTCGGGGGTGGCGTCGGTGACGCCGGTGACGCCGTACGCGGTGATGCGACGGCTCAGCTCGGCGAGGTCGCTTTCACGCCGCAGCACGGCGTCCGACCAGCCGCCGTCGGCGCTGCGCAGGCGCCCGTCGGGATGATCGGCCAGCCCGACCCGGCCCAGCGCCTCGGAGTTGAGGATCCACAGCGCGCCACTGCGGTGCTGGATGCGCACCGGGATCGTGGGCACCATGGCGTCCAGGGCGCTGCGGTCCAGATCGCCGGCGACCGATTCGTGATAGCCGATGGCGCGGATCCATCCGTCCGGGCCCGGCGTGGCGTTCGACAGCAGTTGGGTCAGCTCGGCCTCGGTGCTGACGCCGGGGGGCCCGACGACGAACGAGTCCAACGCCGACGCGGCCGAGCGCACGTGCACGTGGTGGTCATGCAGCCCGGGCAGGACGGTGCCGCCGTTGGCATAGAGCACGCCTTCCCCCGGCCTGGCCTGCAGGCCGTCAGAGAGCGCGGCCACCTCCTCGATCCGTGCGTTGACCCGGACGTCGACGATTCGGCCGTCGAGCAACGTCGCTTGCTTGATCAGCATGACGGGCAGCGTCTTTCGGCGATCAGGCGGCGCACGGTGCGATTGTCCGCGCCGAGTTCGGCCGCCCGGCCCGAGGGGCGCGGCGGGCGCGGCGGCAGCGCCGGGCAATGCGAAACCGACGGCTCGGTCGGCAGCGCGGCATAGGTCGCGGCGACGCCTGCCATCGCCACCTCGATCAGCTCGCCGCCACCACGGTCGAGCGAGTCGGCCAGCGCCGCGGCGGCCTCCAGCCCGGTCAGCGGGTCGGCGATGGCGTCACCGCAGAACACCGGCCCCTGCGGGCTGGCGCCGACCAGGCCGCCGCCGACCGCGGCGTCGTCGCCGAACGCCGGCCTGGGGTCGCCATATCCGCTGATGCGCAACCAGATTCGGCCCGGTCTCGGTGCAAGGTGCTCCGGCCCGAGACCGCGCCGGGCCAGCGCGGCCGGACGCGAGCCCTCGATCACGACGTCGGCCACCGCCAACAGTTCCCGCAACTCGTCGGCCTGTTTGTCGAAATCGACACAGCACGAAAGCTTTCCAGCGTTGACCCAGTCGAAGAACGCGCGGTTGCCGTTTCGGGTGCCGTCCGGGCGGCGCGGGCTTTCGACCTTGACGACGGTGGCCCCGGCACGCGCCAGCAGTCGCCCGCACAACGGTCCGGCCCACATCGAGGACAGGTCGGCCACCAGCAGGCCCGGCCCTCCGCGGGCGGGCGCGCGCGGGCCCGTTCGGCGGATCCGGGGCGCCGTGGGCGTGGCCTCACCAAGTCGGGCTGCCGGAATGTCCAGCAGGGTGGCGCGTTCGGTGATCTCCGACGCCGGACGCGTTGCGGCCCAATGCGCGAGCGCCGGCCACGGGTCCTCGGGCACGTCGTCGGCCCGCAGCAGCGCCGGGACGGCCGCGCGGTCGTCGGGCCGAGACAGCGTGAGCGCACACCAGTCGTCGCGGGCCGCCAACAGCCGCGTGGCGCCGCCGACCGACACCCGGCCCCCGCGGGAAAGTTCGAGCAGCGCGGCGCGCCCGGTCAGCAGTCCGGCCGCATCGACATCGACACCTAGCCGGCGAGCGGCGGCGGCGCCGACGGCGTCGGCCCGCGCGAGCACGTTCGCCCGGGAGAAGTCGGGGGGGCCGTCGGGCCGGCCCGTCAGACAGGCCAGTCCACTGTCACCCCACCTGCTGAGCCACGTGTTCGGCGCCGAACTCACCCCACCATGGTGCTCGCAGAGCGCCGGGCCCGCGGCGCAGGGGCGAGTCGGTCACGACGGGCGATGCGCCAGCGAGTGCCCGCGTTTGTGCGCCCCGGGGACCGGGCGATCTCTCCCCTCCGATAAAGACTGGAAGGATCTTTTGCCGACATTAGCAACACTTTTGGTACGCGGCTGGGCGTACACCCCGTCCCCCGCTTTTGACGATGACCGGGCCCAGCGGAGCCGTGGGGCCGAATCCCTTGCGCCCGTCGGCTCGCCCGATCCGACCGCCATGGGGCCTGGGCGTATCCGGTCCTCAACGCCCGCGATGCGATGCTTCCGCGCCGATTGTACTGGCCTTTTCCTTGGCGCCGACTCGTGTGTAGCAGGGCCCGGACGCTTCCGACGCCCTGCGCCGCGAGGTCGCCAGGGTGTCCCATGACATGCAGGCCGCCGACGGCGGGAACGGACTAGGCGGCATTACCGGCAGACCCGCCGGATCCGACGGACCTCGGACTACGTGCGGCGCGACCGAGCGAGCGCGCAGCGGCGGGTAGCGCAGCGGTCGACATCAGATGCCGTTGACGCAGCTCACACCGGTGCGAGCCCAAACCTTGAGGCGGAACGGTGCGCCATGGGCGTAATTGTGACGCGGAGCATATTGTACTTGTGTTTGACAGATAATCGGTTTTAAATAGGTCGGTCCCTCATACTCTGAGTGCACTACGGGTCGTAGTCATCGTTGACACATCGGGCCTCGGGAAGGCAGTCGGACAACCTCCAGCGTTGTTCGACGGACCAGGTGTCACCAAACAGGCAGGCGGTTTCGGATGCAGTCATGCAGGCAGGTGAGTTGCGGGCCTCGGTGGACGCGTTCACCGGGTCGGCTCGGTGACTCGCATGCGCCTGGGCGGGACAACCGCTGGTGCGGTTGTCGCGCAATCACGGCCCGCACGACGCAGGAGTCCACCGCCGTTCGGGGCTTGACATGATCGACTTTGGTGCCCTGCCACCGGAGGTCAACTCCGCGAGAATGTATGCCGGTCCCGGCGCCGGTTCGCTGGCTGCCGCCGCGCTGGCCTGGGACAACTTGGCCGCCGAATTGAACTTCGCGGCGGGCCACTACAGATCGGTGGTCGCCGGTTTGACCGCGGGACGATGGCTGGGCCCCGCGTCGCTGTCGATGGCATCCGCATTCGGACCGTATGTGGCATGGACGGTCGGCCTCGCCGCCCGCGCGGCGGAATCTGCCGGCCAAGCCAGACTCGCCGTGGAGGCCTATGAGGCCGCGTTCGCGATGACGGTGCCGCCGACCGCGGTCGCCGCCAACCGGGTTCGACTCGCGACGTTAGTTGCCACCAATTTTTTCGGCCAGAACTCGGCGGCAATCGCCGCCACCGAAGCCGAATACGGCGAGATGTGGGCGCAGGATGCCGCGGCCCTCTACGAATACGCCGCACATTCGGCCATTGCTTGCGAATTGACGCAACTGGTCCAGCCGCCGCAGGTGGTCAACCCGGCGGGGGCGGCCGCTCAGGCGACGGCGGTTGCCAACTCCGCGGCGGCATCGCCGGCACAGCAGCTGTCGCTGACCAACCTGGTTTCCTCTATTCCTTCCATGCTGTCGGCACTTTCGTCGCCCGCTTCGACCCTGGCGGGCCTTAGCGGCTCGTCGCCGGGTTTCGAGGTGGCGGCCTACGCATTGCCCTCCTGGTCCATGGCGGCGGCAACCCCGGTCTACGCACTGTCCTCCATCCTCGGAATCGCCCAGAGCGGCCAGGGTTTGGCGGGGGCCTTCACCGCTGTGGAAGGAGCTGCGGAAGGTGCGGCCGCCGAGGCGGCCGGGGCGGCCGCCTCGGGAGCCGAGGCGCTCGGATCGCTCGGCCCCGGACTGGTGGGGAGCCTGGGCACCGCGACCTCGCTAGGCCCCTTGTCGGTGCCGGCGAGCTGGACGAGCGTCATTCCCTCGGCCCAGATGATCGGCTCCGTCACCCCTTTGTCGGACGCCGGCCTGCACGGAGCCGGCATGTCGCCAAGCGTGCTGGGCGCGGCCCCGCGCGCCGCCATGGCTGGTGCAGCGAGATCGGTCGGGCCCCGGTACGGCAACATCCCCACGATCATGGCACGCCCTCCCTCCGGCGGATACGTGTAGGCCGGGTGATGACCACAGACCGGCTCTTTCCCGGAGCACATTCAGCAGTGGCGACAGCCGGCGGCTTCGTCGACGGCGGCGGTTTCCCCTCCTACTCGTGGTCGCGGCGCCAAGGCAAGCAATCGTGCGTAGTCAGCTATCACGCCAGCGGCGGGCGGGTCCCGGCGGGCGAGTACCGGATCCGCTGGCATGGAGGGGACGTCGGCGTCGAATGGCCCCTGGCGACGAGCCGATTGGCGGCGGTAAAGAAGGCGGCATCATGCTGATCGCCCCCACCGGATCCCGGCGCCGCTTTGAGATATCGTCGCATCGCCAACCGCGGGAAAGCATCGACATGATCCCCGACACGCGATCCGCTGCAGTTGTGCGAATGGCCCTCAGCGGCAGCATCGTTGAGCGTCGCGAATTCGACGAGGTGTTGTCGGTCATCGCGTCCCGGCTGCAATCGGCATCGGGTGTCGGCTTGGCGGTGGGGTCGGTCAACCTCGACCACTTGGGCCATTTCCACAACGTCAGCGCGGCGCCCGTCGGCGCGCTGGAATGGCTGTTTCTGGCCGACGGCATGCCGATCGCCTGGCGAGGCCGGCTGCTCACCGGCAAACGGTGGCCTCGAATCACCGGCACAGACCTGCTCCCCAGCGTGCTGCTGTTGGCCGAGAGGACCGGTCAGCGGGTCGGCTTCTTCGGCGGCAGCGTCGAGACCCACCGCCTGCTCTCCGGTGTTCTGCGTGAACATTTTCCGGCACTTGCTATCTCAGGAATGTGGGCGCCGGACGCACGCAGCATCGCGTCGTCCTCCGCCGAGTGGGTTGCGGCGATCCGCAATGCGCGCACCGACATTCTGATCGTCAGCCTCGGCAAGCCGCGGCAGGAGCAGTGGATCGACCAGCACGGCTGCGCGTCGGGCGCGCGGGTCTTCCTGCCGTGCGGCGCCGCGATCGGCCACTTGGCGGGCAACGTCAAGCGGGCTCCCGGCTGGATGCAGGACTGCGGACTCGAATGGCTCTTCCGGTTGATCCACGAGCCCCGCCGGCTGGCGCGCCGCTATCTGCTGAACGGTCCCATCGCTTTACTGCGCGTGACACGGGCACAGCTCATCCGCTACCCGGGCGCGCATCGCGCGGTCACGCCGGTCGGCGCCTGCGCCGACCCGTCCGGCACCGGCCAAGTTTGGGTGCAGTCCGAAACGACGAGTGTGTAGGCACAGGTTGACGGCGATGACCTCAGTAATCCAGCGGCCGACGAACGGTTCACCGGTCACCGCTTGTCCGACACCGCCGCAGGGTCGAAATACCCGGCAGCGCTGGCAGATCCGGTATTCGCACCGGATACGTGCCACCGATTCGCTGATCGTCTGCGGGTCGGTGATGCTCGCCCAATACCTGCGGTTCGGCACCTACCCGGAACTTTCGGGTTACCCGGGCCCGCTGATGACGCTGTTCTCATTGGTTTTCATCGGTCTCTGGCTGTCGTGTCTGACGATATTCAGGACAAGGTCGACGCACGTCATCGGAGCTGGGATCGACGAGTATCGACGCATCTGCAGCGCGTCGTTCTGGACGTTCGGAATCATCGCGATGGTGACGCTCCTCGCCAGGATCGAGCTGGCCCGG